>JADMKA010000071.1 GCA_018780145.1 Vitreoscilla sp.
CATGGTGTTCGGCGCCATCATGCCGGCCTTCGTCGGCTTCGCGAACTGGATGATTCCGCTGCAGATCGGCGCTGCGGACATGGCTTTCGCCCGCATGAACAACCTGAGCTTCTGGCTGCTGATCCCGGCAGGCCTGATGCTGGCGGGTTCGTTCTTCATGCCCGGCGGCGCACCCGCCGCGGGTTGGACCCTGTACGCGCCGCTGACGTTGCAGATGGGCCCCTCGATGGACGCCGGCATCTTTGCGATGCACATCATGGGCGCCTCGTCGATCATGGGTTCGATCAACATCATCGTGACCATCCTGAACATGCGCGCCCCCGGCATGACGCTGATGAAGATGCCGATGTTCTGCTGGACCTGGCTGATCACCGCCTACCTGCTGATCGCCGTGATGCCCGTGCTGGCCGGCGCCATCACGATGACGCTGACCGACCGCCACTTCGGCACCAGCTTCTTCAACCCCGCCGGCGGCGGTGACCCGGTGATGTACCAGCACATCTTCTGGTTCTTCGGCCACCCCGAGGTCTACATCATGATCCTGCCGGCCTTCGGCATCGTGAGCGCCATCATCCCGGCCTTCGCGCGCAAGAAGCTGTTCGGCTACACCTCGATGGTGTACGCGACCTCGTCGATCGCGATCCTGTCGTTCATCGTCTGGGCCCACCACATGTACACCACCGGCATGCCGGTGACGGGCCAGCTCTTCTTCATGTACGCGACCATGCTGATCGCGGTGCCCACGGGCGTGAAGATCTTCAACTGGGTGGCCACGATGTGGAAGGGCTCGATGACCTTCGAGACCCCGATGCTGTTCGCGGTGGGCTTCCTGTTCGTGTTCTCGATGGGCGGCTTCACCGGCCTGATCCTGTCGATGGCGCCGGTCGATCAGCAGTTGCAGGACACGTACTACGTTGTCGCGCATTTCCACTACGTGCTGGTGGCCGGCTCGTTGTACGCCCTGTTCGCCGGTGTCTACTATTGGGGCCCGAAGTGGACCGGCGTCATGTACTCCGAAACGCGCGGCAAGATCCATTTCTGGGGCTCGCTGATCTTCTTCAACGTGACCTTCTTCCCGATGCACTTCCTGGGTCTGGCCGGCATGCCGCGTCGCTACGCCGACTACCCGATGCAGTTCACCGACTTCAACATGATCGCCTCGATCGGTGGCTTCGGTTTCGGCCTGATGCAGGTGTACTTCTTCCTGTTCGTCGTGGTTCCGATGATGCGCGGCAAGGGCGCGAAGGCCCCGCAGAAGCCGTGGGAAGGTGCCGAGGGCCTGGAGTGGGAAGTGCCGTCGCCGGCCCCGTTCCACACCTTCGAGAACCCGCCGAAGCTGGATCCCACGGCGACCCGCGTGATCGGCTGATCCCCGCTCGACATCCCATGCCTGTGCCTGAAGACCTCCAACGTGCCAACCGCCGCCTTGCCTGGGTGCTGGCGTCGGTGGCCGTGGTGTTCGCCATCGGCTTCGTGACCAAGATCGCCCTGCTCGGCCCCTGAGGCCGACAGCGCGAAAGGTGGACATGCAGTATCCGTGGCAAACGGTGCGCTCCGACAACCTGCGGATGGTGGCCAAGCTGACGCTGGTCACCGTGATGATGTTCGGCTTCGGCTACGCGCTGGTGCCGATGTACAAGCACATCTGCGAGGCGCTCGGCATCAACGTGCTGAGCCTGGCCGAGGCCGGGCAGGGCGGTGGGCGGCGCGACATGCCGGCCAACACCCAGGTCGACACCTCGCGCACCGTCACGGTCGAGTTCGACGCCAACGCGCATGGCCCCTGGGATTTCAAGCCGGCCATGGCGTCGGTGCAGGTGCACCCGGGCGAGATGGCCACCGTGATGTACGAGTTCCGCAACCGGCAAGGCCGCACCATGGTGGCCCAGGCCATCCCCAGCTACGCGCCGCATCAGGCGGCGGCCCACTTCAACAAGGTGGAGTGCTTCTGCTTCAACGAGTACACGCTGAAGGCCGGCGAGGCCAAGCAGTGGCCGGTGGTGTTCTACGTGGATTCCCAGTTGCCCAAGGACGTCACCACCATCACGTTGTCGTACACCTTCTTCGAGGTGGGCGGCAAGGTGCCTGCGGCGGGCACGTCGACCCCGCCCGCGGCGGAGGCGCTGAAGTCATGAGCCTGCCGACTGGCCCTGGTGATGGCCTGCGTGCCGCCGCGGCGCGCAAGGGCTCGTTCCTGGGCACCATGCGGGCGGTCGCCTGGTCGTTCCTGGGCATCCGCAAGGGCAAGGGTTACGAGCAGGATGTCAGCCAGTTGAACCCGGTGCACGTGATCATTGCCGGCGTCATCGGGGCTGTGCTGTTCGTGCTGACCCTGGTCGTTCTGGTCAGGTGGATCATCGGCAGCGGTGTGGCCGGCTGAGCGCCAGGCCATCGACAACAGCCCATTCAAGCGAAAATTTCGGTTCGAGGAGAGCACCCACATGTCCGCAGCGAGCAACCACGGGGCGACACCCCACTACTTCATCCCCGCGCCATCGCGTCACCCGGCGATGGTGGCCTTCGGCCTGTTCCTCGTGATCCTGGGCGCCGGCCAATGGATCAACGGTCATGGCTGGGGTGCCTGGTCGCTGCTGGCCGGCCTGGCCGTCTGGCTGGGTACGCTCTACTTCTGGTTCGGCGATGCCATCGGCGAGAGCGAGGGCGGCCAGTACTCGGAGCGCATCGACATCTCGTTCCGCTGGAGCATGAGCTGGTTCATCTTCTCGGAGGTGATGTTCTTCGCGGCTTTCTTCGGTGCGCTGTACTGGGCCCGTGTGCACTCGGTGCCGGAGTTGGGCAGCCTGGAGAACCAGCTGCTCTGGCCTGACTTCAAGGGCCTGTGGCCCAGCACTGTCGCCGGTGCCACCGCCTCGCCGGCTGGAACGGTCGCCCCGTTCACCACCATGGGCCCGTGGCCGATCCCGACCATCAACACCGCCATCCTGTTGACCTCTGGCGTGACCTTGACGATCGCGCACCACGCACTCATTGCTGGTCAGCGTGCCAAGACGATCTTCTGGATGTGGATCACCGTCTTGCTGGGCATCGTCTTCCTGGGTTTCCAGGCCTACGAGTACATGCATGCCTACAGCGAGTTGAACCTGAAGCTCACCTCGGGCATCTACGGGTCGACCTTCTTCATGCTGACCGGTTTCCACGGTTTCCACGTGTTCGTCGGCATGCTGATGCTGCTGTTCATCACGTTGCGGCTGACCAAGGGGCACTTCACGCCGACACGCCACTTCGGCTTCGAGGGCGCCGCGTGGTACTGGCACTTCGTGGACGTGGTCTGGCTGGGCCTGTACGTCGTCGTCTACTGGCTGTGAGTCTTGCCCGGCCGACGCGGCCGGGTTGTCACCCCGCAAAGCGCCGCTTCCCCGCGGCGCTTTGCGCTTTCGGGCCCCGTCAGGGGCGAAGCGGCACTCCGGAGGGTTCGATCCAGCCCAACAGGTAGGCCAGCAGGATGAGCAGGAACAGCGTGACCGACAGCCCCACCCGCAGCGCCAGGGCGCGGGCCATGCGGTGGTCCGGGCCCATGGCTGCGTCGCTGCGTTTGCGCAGCATGAACAGGCCGGCACCGGCCAGCGCCGCAAGAATGGCCACCAACGCCAGCGCGATCACGATCTTCATCGGACCGCATTATTCCACCCGCCCATGAGCCTTGACTCCCCTGCTCCCGACACCCCCTATCGGCGGCCCGTGTGGGTCCTGCTGGCGGCCGTCGCGGCCATAGCCGTCACCGCTCGCATGGGCTGGTGGCAACTCGACCGGGCGGCGCAGAAGGAGGCCTTGCAGGCCACGATGCAACAGCAGGGCGCCGCACCTGCGTTGTCTGCGGCAGACCTGGCCGGCGACCCGGCCATGGCGGCGTCGCAGGCCCAACGCCGCACCACCCTGCAAGGGCACTGGCTGCCCGAGGCCACCGTCTATTTGGAGAACCGCCAGATGCGCGGCCGTCCCGGCTTCTTCGTCGTCACGCCGCTGCGCCTGCCCACCGGCGACGCCGTGCTGGTGCAGCGCGGCTGGATACCGCGCGACCTGGCGGACCGCACCCGTCTCGTGCCGGTGACCACGCCGCGGGGTGAGGTCAGCGTGCACGGGCGCATTGCCCCTTGGCCGTCCCGGCTGACCGAGCTCGGTGCCGACGCGACCGGCCCGATCCGGCAGAATCTCGACTTCGCCGCCTACGCGGCCGAAACCCGGCTGGTGCTTCGGCCGCTTTCGGTCGTGGAGTTGCCCGTTCCCGCCAACGCGGGCGATGGGCTCTTGCGTGACTGGCCGCTGCCGGCTGTCGACGTGCACAAGCACTACGGCTATGCCGTGCAGTGGTTCCTCCTCTGCGCCCTGATCGCAGGACTCTATGCCTGGTTCCAATTCTTCCGACCCCGGCGCCGCGCCGCCGACGCGGGGCAGCGCTGACCCGATGGCGCTCACCGTGCACGACGGGCCGGCACCGATGCTGCCCACCGGCGCGCGGCAGCATCGCGGCCGCCTGACCATGTTCCTGGTCTTGCTGGCCTGCGCCGCGCCGGTGATCGTTTCCTACTTCACCTACTTCGTCTGGCGACCGGATGCGCGCAACAACTATGCCGAGCTGATCCAGCCGACGCGATCCATGCCTCCTGGGCTGGCACTGCATGCCCTCGACGGGCAGTCGGTACCGGTCAATTCACTGCACGGGCAGTGGCTGCTGCTGGTGGTGGCGGGCGCGAACTGCGACGCCCGCTGCGAGGCCCACCTGTTCGAGCAACGCCAGATCCGCGAGATGACCGGCCGCGAGCGCGATCGCATCGACCGCGTCTGGCTGGTCACCGACGATGCGCCTGTGCGGCCGGAGATCGCCCAGGCCATGAAGGGTGGTGGTGGCACCCCGGCCGCGACGGTGCTGCGCGTTTCCCGAGAGTCCGTGGCCGCGTGGCTGGAACCCGAGCCGGGCAAAAGTCTGGAAGACCACCTTTACCTGGTCGACCCGATGGGGGAGTGGATGATGCGCGCGCCCGCCGCCCTTGAACCGAAGCGCCTGCACAAGGACCTGGAGCGCCTGCTGCGCGCCTCGTCCTTCTGGGATCGGCCCGGCCGCGAGCCCTGATGGCCGTCGACCTCGCGCCGTCGCTGCAACTGCTGGCCCTGGCCGGCGGCTTGGCGCTGTTGCCGCTGGGCTGGTGGTGGTTTCGCCAGCGCGGCAGCACTGGGCACGCCCAGCGCATGGCGCTGACGCTGCTGACGCTGTTCCTGACCTTCGATCTGACCGTCTTCGGCGCCTTCACTCGGCTGACCGACTCCGGGTTGGGCTGCCCGGACTGGCCCGGTTGCTACGGCGAGGCCAGCCCCAGTGCGGCCGGCGAACCGATCGCCCAGGCCGAAGCCAGCCAGCCGACTGGGCCGGTCACCGAGCGCAAGGCCTGGATAGAGATGATCCACCGCTACCTGGCGATGGTCGTGGGGGCGCTGATCCTGGTGCTGGCCGTTTCCAGCTGGCGGGCCCGGCACGACCTGCCGTTTCCATTCGCCTGGCCTGCCGCGACGCTGCTGTGGGTCATCGTGCAGGGGGCCTTCGGCAAATTCACCGTCACCCTCAAGCTGTACCCCGCGATCGTGACCTTGCATCTGGCCGGGGCGATGGTCCTGCTGACCTTGCTGGCCGTTCAGTGGCAGCGATACCGGGGTCGGGCGCTGGCCCTGTCGGCGACGCTGAGGCGGGCGGTGGACCTGACTCTGGCCGTGCTGGCCGTGCAGGTTCTCCTGGGCGCCTGGGTCAGCACCAACTATGCGGTTCTGGCCTGCCAGGGCTTCCCGGCCTGCAACGGCCAGGTGTGGCCGGCCGCGATGGATTTCGGCCATGGGTTCACCGTGCTGCGCCATCTGGGTCGTGCGGGGGACGGTGGTTTTCTGCCCTTCGATGCCCTGGTTGCCATCCACTGGACCCACCGGATGTTTGCGGTGGTGACGGTGGCTGCGCTGGGCGCACTCGCGGCGGCACTGTGGCGCTTGCCCGAGGCCCGGGCGGCCGGCCGGCTCCTGCTCGCCCTGTCCGCCCTCCAGGTCGCCACCGGCACGGCCAATGTGGTGCTCCAATGGCCGCTGGCCGCTGCGCTGGTTCACACCGCCGGTGCAGCGGCGCTCGTCGTCGCGTTGGTCGCCCTGCGCACGCGCTCCGGTCTGCCGCCTCAGCCGGCTGGGTCGTCGGTTCCCCGGCGAGCGCTCGTCTCTTCTTGAATGCTTCCTGTGTCCTCGTCTGCCCTCGCTCCCCCCTCTCGCTGGTCCCAGTACCTCGCGCTGACCAAGCCGCGGGTGGTCCAGCTGATCGTCTTCTGCGCGGTGATCGGCATGCTGCTGGCGACACCAAGCTTGCCTGATTGGCGGGTGCTGGTGGCGGCCACGGTGGGTATCTGGTTGGTGGCCAGTGCCGCCGCCGCGTTCAACTGCCTGGTCGAGCAGGAAATCGACAGGCGCATGAAGCGCACCTCCTGGCGGCCGACGGCCCAGGGCCAGCTCGAAGACCGTCACACACTCAGCTTCTCGGTGCTGCTGTGCGGCGCCGGTTGTGCGGTGCTGTGGATCTGGGTCAACCCGCTGACGATGTGGCTGACGCTGGCCACCTTCGTTGGCTACGCGGTGGTCTACACCGTGGTGCTGAAGCCCTTGACGCCGCAGAACATCGTCATCGGTGGGGCCTCGGGGGCCATGCCGCCGGTGCTCGGCTGGGCGGCGGTGCGGGGCGACGCCGGGCCCGAGGCCTGGCTGTTGTGCCTGATCATCTTCCTGTGGACACCGCCGCACTTCTGGGCCCTGGCGCTGTACAGGGCGGAGGACTACGCCCGCGCCGGCCTGCCGATGCTGCCGGTGACCCACGGCAACGAGTTCACCCGCCTGCATGTGTTCCTGTACACCATCGTGCTGTTTGCCGGCACGCTGCTGCCCTTCGTCTACGGCATGAGCGGCTGGATCTACCTGGTCTGCGCGGTGCTGCTGGGCGTGGCGTTCATGGCGTATGGATTCCGCCTCTGGCGCGACTACTCCGACGCGCTCGCTCGCCGCACCTTCCGCTTCTCCATCCTGCACCTGTCGCTGCTCTTCGGCGCGTTGCTGGTCGATCACTACCTGAGCCCCTGGCTCGCCCGTTGAGACTTTCGCCATGCCTGTGCACCCGCTGAGCCGCCGCCTCCTGCTGATGTTCGTCGT
Source organism: Vitreoscilla sp. (assembly GCA_018780145.1). GTDB lineage: Bacteria > Pseudomonadota > Gammaproteobacteria > Burkholderiales > Burkholderiaceae_C > Ideonella. The sequence continues at coordinate 7,183 of JADMKA010000071.1, forward strand.
GGCGGGGGGGCTTGCGCTGGGCGCCTGCACCAAGACCCCTGTGGCCTTCAAGGCCATGGACATCACCGGTGCCGAGTACGCCCAACGCCTGGATCTGCCCGATGCCAACGGCACGATGCGCAGCCTGGCCGACTTCAAGGGCAAGATCGCGGTGGTCTTCTTCGGCTACACGCAATGCCCGGATGTCTGTCCCACCACCCTGGCGGAGTTGGCGGCTGTGAAGAAACAGCTGGGCCCGGACGGCGATCAGGTCGTCGGCGTCTTCGTCACGGTCGACCCCGAGCGTGACTCCGCCGAGGTGCTGAAGGCCTATGTCGGCAGCTTCGGCCCGGATTTCGTGGCGTTGCGCGGCAGTGTCGAGCAGGTCAAGCTGGCGGCGCGCGAGTTCAAGGTGTTCTTCGCGAAGGTGCCGGGCAAGACAGAGGGCAGCTACACGATGGACCACACGGCCCTGTCGTATGTGTTCGACAAGCAGGGCCGGATTCGCCTGGCCGTGCGCTACGGCTCTGGCGCCGAGGCCGTCGCGCACGACCTGAAGGCGCTGCTGCAGGAATGACAAACGGCTCCCGAGGGAGCCGTTCGATCGTGGAGCCCGGAGCCGGTCAGGCCGGTTCCAGCACCTTGCGCATCTTCTTCAATGCGGCCACCTCGATCTGGCGGATGCGCTCGGCGCTGACGCCGTACTCGGCGGCCAGCTGGTGCAGCGTCATGCCGCCCGATGAATCGTCGTTCACCTTCAGCCAGCGCTCCTCGACGATGCGCCGGCTGCGCGGGTCGAGCTGGTCGAGCGCCAGGGTGATGCCGTCGCCGGACAAATGGTCGCGGCCACGAGCCTCGAGCACGCGCGTCGGCTCCTGGGTGTCGTCGGCCAGGTAGGCGATCGGTGCGAAGCTCTCCTCGCCGTCGTCGTTCTGCGGCTCCAGGGCCACGTCGCCACCCGACAGGCGGGTCTCCATCTCGACGACTTCCTCGGGCTTGACGTTCAGCTTTCGGGCCACCGCGTCCACTTCGGCCGGGGTCAGCGTCGTGCGATGCGTGTCGGCCTCGGCGGCCTGGCCCTTCAGGCCTTGCTTCATCGAACGCAGGTTGAAGAACAGCTTGCGCTGGGATTTGGTGGTGGCCACCTTGACCATGCGCCAGTTCTTCAGGATGTACTCGTGGATCTCGGCCTTGATCC
>JADMKA010000051.1:0-24337 GCA_018780145.1 Vitreoscilla sp.
CCCCAACCCGCAGGGCCGGGGGGAGTTTTGCGGCGCCATTCGTCGTTGCCGGCTCGTTGTGTGGCCCGGCCACACGCCTCGCCGTCGCCTAGACTGGCACCGCAACTCACCCCGGCGCGGACCCGACCCGCAGCCCGACAGCCTCCTAAGGCTGCACCCAGCGCGCGCCGTTGGCGTCGAAGATCGCCCGCCGGTGGCCGGCGGGGTCGAGCGCGAGCCAGTCGACCGAACCGACCTGCGCCGTCACCACGGCGAAGTGGTCCCGTGAAGCGCGCTCCGGCGCGGGGTGGGCCAACGGGGTGCCAGGGGGCAGCGGCGACAGGTAGTCCTGCGCGGCCGGCGTCATCTTCAGCCTGGCCCAGCGCGACGAGACGGCCAGCCCGCTGGTCTCCAGCGTCAAGCCAACCGTCAGCCGGAGCTGCCAGCCGAGCTCGGCGGACCACATCACCATCACCGCGCGCGGGTGCTGCACCATCTGCTCGGCCTTGGGCGAGCGGGCGTCGGTGAAGAAGACCAGCTCGCGCGCCTCCGGATCGGCCTCGCGCAGGACCACCGTGCGCGCATCACACCCCGCCACACCACCGACGGTGGCCAGCATGGCGGTTCGCAAGGGGTGCCCTCGGGTGCGGGCCGCAGCCCCGAGCTCGGCCCAGATCCGCTCATGGATCGGGCCCAGGTCGTCGGTGGGCGGCGCGGCAATCATCGTGAGGGCGATGATCGCGCGCCTGCCGTCCCTGCGGGCTTGACCCTGCTCAACTCCCGCGAGGAGCGAGGGCGGACACAGGCCGGAACCCGCGGCATCGCCAGCCTCAGTCGTGCAGGCGAATCATCTGCCCCCCCGACGGCACACCCGCGGCGTCGAAGACGAACAGCAGGTAGAACCCGGGTGGCGCTATTGTGGGAAGCATCGGCGCCTGCATGCGCAAGCGGGATTCGGCCTGAGTGAAGGGCAGCTCGAGGAAGCGCTGGTCGTTGTTGTAGGCGTGGGTGGCGGCGCCGGCCCGCACCAGCGTGACACGGGACACCCGCCCCGGGGCCGCCATCTGGACCTCGAAGCGCTCACCCCATCGCAAGGTCGTCGGCGAGCTGGTGATCTGCGGTCGCGGAGCCCGCGCGCCGGAGCCATCGCGGAGGAACAAGTAGGGTGGGTGGTAGATCTCGGCGTTCAGGTTGGTCACCGGCCCGGGTGCGCCTCCGCCGCTGGTCAACACTGTCGCGTCGGGCAGCAGCAGGGCCGCGGAATGGTACAGGCGGGCTTTGGCGGCCGAGGCGGCCGATCTCCAGCGGCCGGTGGCCGGATCCCAGATCTCGGAATGGTAGGCCGCACCGGCGAGGTCATTGCCAGTGTTCGAGCCGCCGTTGACCCACACCCGGCCGTCGGCGAGCAGGGTGGCATTGGCATAGCGTCGGTCCCAGCTCAACATGCCGGCGGTCTCTAGCGCCGGTATGTCGTCGTGGACGTCGACGATCACCGATTGGCGGTCGCTGCGCAGCGATAGGATCCTGCCCGGCGCGAACATCACCGATGGCAGGGTGTGGAAGGAAGGGCCGGCATTGCTCGACAACTGCTCGATGTTGCCCCGGCCGGCCGGGTTGACGCGAAACATGGCGCCGCTGTGGTTCAGCATGAAGATCAGGCCGTCCGGTGCCAGCCAGGCTCGCGGGTAGTACCAGCCTTCGTTGCGGGCGGAGAAGGCGTCCTCGCTGGTGGCACCTGTCAGGGTGCGCCAGCCGACGCCGGCCCGGTAAACCTCCGGCGTCAGCGCGGCATAGGTGGTGGGCGGTTCGAGCTCGCGGTCGATCATTCCACCCAACACGATCTGCTCGCCATCGGCGGTGGTCACGGTCGTCGCGTACCAGCGTTGGTAGGCCATCGACTGCGGCTGGCGTGTCAGCTGGTTCGACGTCGCGTCGAACAGGTTGACGTCGCTGTTCGCGAAGTTGCGGCGTCCGTCGACCGTTCGGTCGCCGCCGACGATCAGCAGTTCGCCCGTCGCGGGCACCAACGCCTGGCCGGCACAGGAGATGTCGGAGCCGGTGGTGTTGGGCAGCAAGAGCATCGAGGCCGCACCTGTGCCCTGCGACGGGTCCCAGACGTTGTACTGGATCTGCGCGCCCTGGCGGCCGTCCGTCGAGGTGCCGAAACTCATCACGCGCCCGTCGGGCAGCAGGGCCAGGTGCATCGAGATGATCGGCCAATCGAAGGGTGCCCCGAACTGACCGATCACGCCCGGGTCCGTGCTGTTGGGCGGTTCCGGTTCGGTGTCGGGCGGGTTGTCGCCGCTGCCGCACGCGGCGAGGCTGGCAGCCAACACCAGGGTGACCATCGTTCCAGCGCGCATTGCCGAGCTCCCATTCAGAGGTCGATCGTCGTGCGAACGAGATCCGCCGTTCGCGGGGCGGCACGGCGATGTCTCAGCGTTGCAGGCGCAGGATCCGGCCGTTGGAATCGTCAGTCAGCAGATACAGCCAACCATCCGGTCCCTGGCGCACGTCGCGCAGGCGCTGGCCGAGGTCGGTCAGCAGGACCTGCCGATCGACAACGGTATGGCCATCCAGCGTGATGCGCCACAGGGCCTTGCCGGCCAGCGCGCCGACGAACAGGTTGCCGCGCCATTCGGGAAAGCCGCTGCCGGTGTAGAACGCCATCCCGCTCGGGGCGATCGACACCGGCACCCAATGCGTCAGCGGCGGCTCGAAGCCGGGCCCGGTGCTGGCGCCGCCCACCGGTGTGCAATTGCCGACTGGGGCGCCGTACTCGCAGCCGTAACTGACGCGTGGCCAGCCGTAGTTGCGGCCGGCCTGGACGATGTTCAGCTCGTCGCCGCCCTGCGGGCCGTGCTCAATGGACCACAACTCGCCGGTGTCCGGGTGGATGGCTGCACCCTGCGGATTGCGGTGCCCCAGCGACCAGACCGTTGGCTGCGTGCCGGGCACGCCGAGGAACGGGTTGTCGGGCGAGGCGCTGCCGTCCGCGCGCATACGCATGACCTTGCCGTGGCCCTGCGAAAGATCCTGCGCCTTCTCGCGCTCAGCGGTGCTCAAACGCTCGCCGAGCGTTAGAAACAGGTCGCCGTTGCGCGCGAACGCCAGCCGGCCTCCGAAATGGCCGGTGCTGGCCACCTTGGGCGTCTGGCGAAAGATGACCTCGCCGGCAGTGAGTGCCGTCGCATCGGCGTTGAGGGTGGCGCGCATCACCGCGGTGCCGTTCTTGCCCGCGTCGGCGCCGGAACCCGGCTCGGCGTAGCTCAGGTAGACCACCCGGCTGCTTGCGAAATCGGGCGCCAGGGCGATGTCGAACAGCCCGCCCTGGCCCTGGGAAAAGACCGTTGGCACCCCCGAGATGGGGCCGGAGACCATCTGGCCGTCGGCGCTCACCAGGCGCAGCCGGCCCGGGCGTTCGGTGACGAGCATGCGGCGATCGGGAAGGAAGGCCAGGCTCCACGGGTGGTCGAGGCCGGACACCAGCGTGACGACCTGGAGCGGCGATTCGTTCGCTTGGCCGCCACCGCTGCCGCCACAAGCGGCAATCACGATGCCGAGCCCCACGCCGGCTGCAACTCGGCTGCAGGCCGCCCAGGGGCCCTGGCCCTGGCCCTGCCGCGCTCCCCATGTCTTCATGACTGGCCTCCGATCGAGCGAAAGCTCATCGTAGCGGCAGTCTCGCCAGTCGCCAACCCGGCCCGGCCGATGAACAGGGGGATCAGCCCTCGCGCCGCAAGGCCGGGAACAGGATGATGTCGCGGATGCTGGGGCTGTCGGTCAGCAGCATCATCAGCCGGTCGATGCCGATGCCGCAGCCGCCGGTGGGCGGCATGCCGTACTCGAGCGCGCGGATGAAGTCGGCGTCGTAGAACATCGCCTCCTCGTCGCCGGCGTCCTTGTTGGCCACCTGGGCCTGGAAGCGGGCGGCCTGGTCCTCGGCGTCGTTCAGTTCCGAAAAGCCGTTGGCGTACTCGCGGCCGGTGATGAACAGCTCGAAGCGCTCGGTGATCGACGGGTTGCTGTCCGACGCGCGGGCCAGCGGGCTCACCTCGACGGGGTAGTCGATGATGAAGGTCGGCTGCCAGAGCTTTTCTTCCACCGCGGCCTCGAACAGCCCGAACTGCAGCTCGGCCAGCGTCCAGTGCGCCGGCGGCTCCTCGCCCAGCGACTTCAGCTTCGCGTGCAGCGCGGTGGCGTCGGTCGATTCGGCTTCGGACACCCCGGCGTGCACCACCAGCGACTCGCGCACCGACAGGCGGGTGAAGGGCTGGTCCAGCGCCACCGGCTTGCCGGCATAGGTCACCGCGGCCGAGCCGGTGGCCGCGCGCGCGGCGTGGCGCAGCACGGCCTCGGTGAAGTCCATCAGGTCGTGGTGGTTCCAGTAGGCCGCGTAGAACTCCATCATCGTGAACTCGGGGTTGTGCCGAACCGAGATGCCTTCGTTGCGGAAGCTGCGGTTGATCTCGAACACCCGCTCGAAGCCGCCGACGATCAGGCGCTTCAGGTACAGCTCGGGCGCTATGCGCAGGTACATCTCCTGGTCCAGCGCGTTGTGGTGGGTGACGAAGGGCTTGGCGTTCGCACCCCCGGGGATGGGGTGCAGCATCGGCGTCTCGACCTCGAGAAAGCCGTGCTCGACCATGAAGCTGCGGATCGAGCTGACCGCCTTGCTGCGCGCGACGAAGCGGGCGCGCGCGGCGTCGTCGGTGATCAGGTCGACGTAGCGCTGGCGATACTTCTGCTCCTGGTCGGTCATGCCGTGGAACTTGTCCGGCAGCGGGCGCAGGCTCTTGGTCAGCAGGCGCACGGTCGTGGCCTTGACCGACAGCTCACCGGTCTTGGTGCGGAAGAGGGTGCCTTCGCAGGCCAGGATGTCGCCCAGATCCCAGTGCTTGAAAGCGGCCAGCACCTCAACCCCGACGGCATCCTGCGTCACGTAGAGCTGGATGCGGCCGGAGCTGTCCTGCAGCGTGGCGAAGCAGGCCTTGCCCATCACGCGCTTGAGCATCATGCGGCCGGCCACGGCCACCTTCACGCCCTGCGGCTCCAGCTCCTCGTTGGGCACCTGGCCGTGCCGGTGGTGCAGGTCGGCGGCGTGGTGGCTGGGCTTGTAGTCGTTCGGGAAAACAGCCCGGCCCGCGGCCTTGGCCTCGGCGCGCAATGCGGCCAGTTTCTCGCGCCGTTCGGCGATCAGCTGGTTCTCGTCGGCGGGCGGCGTGGGGTGTGCGTCGTGGCTCATTCGGGGTGGGGGTGGGCGCGGGTAAGAGGGCGATTTTAGGGTGGGGCGGCCCGGGCGCGGCCGGCGCCTAAAATCCCGTGTTCATCGCCGGCCCGCGGCGCAGCTTTGGCACCCATGAATCGCACCCTCGCCGTCGTCGGTCTCGGATATGTCGGCCTGCCCGTGGCCGTGGCCTTTGGCCGGCGCGGCCGTGTCATCGGGTTCGACATCAACGCCCGGCGCATTGCCGAGTTGCGTGCCGGGCATGACCGCACCGGCGAGGTCACGCCGGCCGAGTTGGCCGAGGCCCAGCTGCACTGCACCGATGCGATCGAGGATCTGCGCGCGGCGGATTTCTTCATCGTGGCCGTGCCCACGCCGGTGGACCGCGCCAACAAGCCGGATCTGTCGCCCCTGCTCGCCGCCTCGCGCAGCGTCGGCGCTGCGCTGAAGCGCGGCGACATCGTCGTCTATGAGTCCACCGTCTACCCCGGGGCGACCGAGGAAGACTGCGTGCCGGTGCTCGAAGCAGCCTCCGGCTTGAAGCACGGGGTGGACTTCTTCACCGGCTACAGCCCGGAGCGCATCAACCCGGGCGACCGCGAGCACCGCTTCGAAACGATCCGGAAGATCGTCTCCGGATGCGACGCCGCCACGCTGGAGACGGTGGCCGAGGTCTATGCCTCGGTGGTCACCGCCGGCGTGCACCGGGCCGCCAGCATCCGGGTGGCCGAGGCCGCGAAGGTGATCGAGAACACCCAGCGCGACCTGAACATCGCGCTGATGAACGAGCTGTCGGTGGTCTTCGCCCGCATGGGCATCGACACCGCCGAGGTCATCGCCGCCGCCGCCACCAAGTGGAACTTTCTGCCCTTCCGCCCTGGGCTGGTGGGCGGGCACTGCATCGGCGTCGACCCCTACTACCTCACCTTCAAGGCCGAGCAACTGGGCTACATCCCGCAGGTGATCCTCGCCGGCCGGCGCATCAACGACAACATGGGCCGCTACGTCGCCCGCAACACCATCAAGCTGATGCTGCAGCAGGGCCTGGACGTGCCACGCTGCCGCGTCGGCGTGCTGGGCATCACCTTCAAGGAGAACTGCCCGGACATCCGCAACTCCAAGGTGGTGGACCTGGTCAACGAGCTGCGTGACCACGGCACCCGGGTGGTGGTGGTCGATCCGCATGCCGATGCCGCCGAGGTGCACGCGGAGTGCGGCGTCACCTTGGCCACGTTGGCCGACGAGCCCCCCTTCGACGCGCTGGTGGTCGCGGTGGCCCACCGCGAGTACCGGGCCATGACGCCGGCCCAGGTCCGGGCGCTGGTGTGTGGCGAGCGGCCCGTGATCGCCGATGTAAAAGCCCTGTTCGACCGCGACGCGCTGGCCGCCACCGGTGCCACCGTCTTCCGCCTGTGAGTGCCGGCATGAAGAACTTTGCATTGATCGGCGCGGCCGGTTACATCGCGCCGCGCCACATGCGCGCCATCGCCGACACCGGCCACCGGCTGTCCGTCGCGTACGACATCAACGACTCGGTGGGCATCATCGACAGCCTGGCGCCGCAGGCCGAGTTCTTCACCGAGTTCGAGCGTTTCCACGAGTTTGCCCACCAGCTGAAGCGCCAGCCCGGGCAGGCCCTGGACCATGTCGCGGTCTGCAGCCCCAACCACCTGCACCACGCCCACATCGCAGCCGGCCTTCGCCTGGGCGCGGACGTGATCTGCGAGAAGCCGCTGGTGCCCACCCCGGCCCTGCTGGATGAGCTGGCCCGCGTCGAGCAGGAGACCGGCCGGCGTGTCTTCAACATCCTGCAGCTGCGCCACCACGAGGCGATCCTGAAGCTGCGGGCCAAGGTGGCTGCGGCACCTGCCGACACCAAGTTCGATGTCGAGCTGACCTACATCACCTCGCGCGGCAAGTGGTACGCCGAAAGCTGGAAGGGCGATCCGCGCAAGTCCTTCGGCGTGGCCACCAACATCGGCGTGCACTTCTTCGACATGTTGCACTTCATCTTCGGCCGCCTGCAGGCCAACGTGGTTCACCACAGCGGCGAGGCCAAGGCCGCGGGCTACCTCGAGTACGAGCGCGCCCGGGTGCGCTGGTTCCTGTCGATCGACGCCAACGACCTGCCGGCCGAGGTGAAGGGCAAGAAGACCACCTTCCGGAACATCGACATCTCCGGCGAGCAGCTCGAGTTCTCCGAGGGCTTCACCGACCTGCACACCATCAGCTACCGCGAGATCCTCGCGGGCCGGGGCTATGGCCTGGCCGATGCGCGGCACTGCATCGAGACGGTGGACGTCATCCGGACGGCATCCGTGCAGGCCCCGGGGGCCGATGCGCACCCCTTCGCCCGAAGCCGGGGCGCCTTGTGAGCACCGAGATCCACCCCAGCTCGGTCGTCGACGACGGCGCTCAACTCGGCGAGGGCACGCGCGTGTGGCACTTCAGCCATGTCTGCGCCGGTGCCCGCATCGGGGCCGGCTGCTCGCTGGGGCAGGGTGTTTACATCGGCAACGACGTGCAGATCGGCCGCGGCGTGAAGATCCAGAACAACGTCTCTGTCTACGACGCGGTGACGCTGGAGGACGAGGTCTTCTGCGGCCCCAGCGTGGTGTTCACGAACGTGCACAACCCGCGCGCGGCGGTGCCACGCAAGGCCGAGTACCGCCGCACCCTGATCCGGCGCGGAGCCAGCCTCGGCGCCAATGCCACCATCGTCTGCGGCGTCACGGTCGGTGAACACGCCTTCGTGGGGGCGGGGGCCGTGGTCACCCGCGATGTGCCCGACTTCGCGCTGATGGCCGGCGTGCCGGCGCGGCGCATCGGCTGGATGAGCCGGCACGGCGAGCGCCTCGAGTTCGACGCCGCCGGCGACGCCCGCTGCCCGGCCACGGGGGAGCGCTACCGCCTGGCCGCCGGGCGCGTCAGCCGGCTCGAAAGCTGAAATGCAGTTCACCGACCTGAAAGCCCAGTACAGCGCGCTGAAGTCCGAGATCGACGGGCGCATCCAGCGCGTGCTGGACCACGGCCAGTACATCATGGGCCCCGAGGTCGCCGAGCTGGAGATGGCGCTGGCCACTCGCACGGGCGCACGCCACTGCATCACCGTGTCCAGCGGCACCGAGGCGCTGCTGATCGCGCTGATGGCGCTGGGCCTGAAGCCGGGCGACGAGGTCATCACCAGCCCGTTCACCTTCGCCGCCACCGCCGAGGTCATCGTGCTGCTCGGTGGCGTGCCGGTGTTCGTCGACATCGAGCCCGACACCTGCAACCTCGACGCCTCGCAGGTCGAGGCGGCCATCACCGCCCGCACCCGGGCCCTCATGCCGGTGAGCCTGTATGGCCAGGTGGCCGACATGGACGAACTCAACGCCATCGCCGCCCGCCACGGGCTGGCGGTGGTGGAGGATGCAGCGCAGAGCTTCGGCGCCACGTACCGGGGCCGTCACAGCGGGGCCCTGAGCACCTTCGGTTGCACCAGCTTCTTCCCCAGCAAGCCGCTGGGCTGCTACGGTGATGGAGGCGCGCTGTTCACCGACGACGACGCACTGGCCCAGGCAGCCCGCGAGATCCGCGTGCACGGCCAGAGCGCGCGCTACACCCACACCCGGGTCGGGGTCGGCGGCCGGATGGACACGCTGCAGTGCGCCATCGTGCTGGCCAAGCTGGCGCGCTTCGACTGGGAGCTGGGGCGGCGGGCAGAGCTGGGTGCGCGCTACCAGCGGGCCCTGGCCGGCCTGAACCTCGGCCTGCCGGCGGTTCGCCCAGGCCGCGATTGCGTCTGGGGCCAGTTCACCGTGTTCGTCGACCAGCGCGAGCAGGTGCAGGCCGCGCTGAAAGCGGCCGGCATCCCGACCGCCGTGCACTACCCGGGCCCCTTGCACCGCCAGGTGGCCTACGCGGATTTCGCGCCGCCGCGTGGATGCCTGCAGGCCGATCTGGCGGCCCAGCGGGTGCTGAGCCTGCCGATGAGTGCCGACCTGACCGAGGACGACCAGGACCGCGTGGTCGCAGCGCTGGCCGCCGCTGTCGGCCGGCGGGACTGAGCCTACATGGCCGCGGACGGCCAGGTACCGCCCACCAGCGGTCTGTTGCGCGCCAGCCTGACACTGGCCGCCGGGGGGGTGTTGGCTCAGGCGCTGCCACTGCTGCTGGGGCCCTTGCTGACCCGCCTGTTCACGCCGACCGAGTTTGGCCAGTACCACCTCTTCGCGGCGGTGTCAGCGAACCTGGCCGTCGTGGCCTGCGGGCGCTACGAGTTCGCGTTGCCGATGGCTGCCGACGCGGGTGAAGCCGACAGCCTGCGCCGCCTGGCCTGGCGCATCCTCGGGGCGGTGACCGTCCTGAGCGCACTGGGTGCCGCCGGCTGGGCCGCGTTGGGCGCCGGTGCGTGGGTGGTCTGGCTGCCGCTCGCCGTGGCGGCAGCGGGCGCGGCGTCGCTGGCGACGCTGTGGGCGATGCGGGCGCAGCGCTTCCGTGCGCTGGCGGCGGCGCGCGTGTTGCAGTACGGCGGCGCGGCGGTGGCCCAGGCAGCTGCTGGCTGGGCCGGCGCCGGGCTCGGTGGGCTGATCGTCGCGCCCATCGTGGCCACGCTGGCGTCCGCTGTCGTGCTCGGCCTCCCCTGGACCGGGCGCCGAGCCGACGCACCGGCGCTTTCCGAGGTGGCCCGTCGGTTCCGTGATTTCCCGCTGCTGAACACACCGCATGCGTTTGCCGGCGCGCTACAGGACACGCTGAGCCTGGCCCTGGTGGCTGCCGCGTTGGGGCCGGCCGCCGCTGGCTTCTGGGGCCTGGCATTGCGCTATCTGAAGGCGCCAGCCACACTGGTCGGCGCGGCGGTGTCGCAGGCCCTCTACCCGCGTCTGGCCGGTGGTGGTGTTACGCGCGAAACACGCCAGGCGGTGCGCCGAGTCATGGGCCTGCTGGCCTTGCTGGCAGCGCCGCTTGTGGTGGCGCTGTGGGTGGCTGGGCCCTGGGCCTTCGGTGCGCTCTTTGGCCCGGGGTGGGGCGAGGCCGGCGAGCTGGGCCGCGCGCTGGCGCTCTACATTGGCTTGCACTTCGTCGCCAGCCCACTGGCGGTGGTAACCATGGCCTGGCAGGGCCAGGCCTGGGCTCTCAAGTTCGCGCTGCTGGGTCAGATGGCGTTCGTCCTGGCGTTGGCAGCCGGCCTGCATCGGGGCAGCTTGGGTGGCGCAGGCTGGGCCGTGTCGGGGGCCATGACGCTGTATTTCGGCACCTACTTCTGGCGCCTGGCCACCTGGCCGCTGGCACCGATCACCAAGGTGGAACAATCCCACCCGTGACGAGCTTCCGAGCCACCTTGAACCAATGGCGCCGCCGGCTGGTGCAGGCGCTGCTGTACCGCATTGTCTTCGGCGAGCGGTCTCAGGGCGTTTTGCGGCCCCACACGAGGATCTCTCCTGCCACCTGCATCGACCACGTGGACCGATTGACGCTCGGCAACCATGTCTACATCGGCCCGTTCAACTTCATCGAAGCCAGTGGGGGCATCACGATCGAGAATGGCGTGCAGATCACCAGCCACTGCAGCATCGTCACCCACAGTTCGCACCGTGCGCTGCGCCTGCTAGGCGAGGCCTATGTGGGCTGGCCATCAGACGAAGCCCGCCCGGGGTGGGTCGCCGGGCCGGTGCACATTGGCGCTTACAGTTTCATCGGCCCGCATTCGCTGATTGAGGCCAACACTCGGCTGGGCCGCGGCACCCTCGTCTGCGCGGGCAGCTTCGTGCGCGGCGACTATCCGGATTTCGCGATCCTCGAAGGCCGGCCGGCGCGCATCGTCGGCGACACCCGTCGCACCGACGAGCACCTGCTCGGGCAGCACCCGGTTGCGCGCGCCCATTACGAGGCATGGGCCGGGCGCGGCGAATGATCCGCCTCGTTCTGATCGGCGACGGTCAAAGCCCGCACCTGCTGAAATGGGCGAGGGCCTTGAGCGGGCGGGTCGACCTGTGGGCGATCTCCAGCCGTGGCTTCGACGCCGGCTTCGACGGCCTGGTGCCGGCCGACAAGCGCCTGGCGCTGGGGTCGCGGCCGGACTTCGAGGGCGGCAACGTCGGCCTGCTGCGCGCGTTGCCGAGGGTCGTTCGCTGGCTGCTCTATGTGCAGCCCGATTGGCTCGCGCCCCACTACCTCAGCTCGCACGGCACCCTGGCCTGGCTGGCCGTGTGTTGGGGCGGGGTGCGCGCTCGCATCGCCGGCTCGGCCTGGGGGTCGGACATCCTGGTGGCGCCCGAACGCAGCCGAGTGATGCGTTGGCTGACCCGCCGTGTGTTGCGAGCGTGCACTTTGTGCACCAGCGATTCGGCGCACATGGCCGAGCGCATGCGGGCGCTGGGCGCTGGCGAGGTGATGACCTTCCCGTTCGGGCTGGAGTGCCTGCCGCTCGCCACAGCGGACAAGGACCCTGCGTTGTTCTATGCCAACCGCGGGCTGGAGCCGATCTACGCGCCTGAGCGCATGCTGAGCGTGTTTGCCGGCTTGGCCACCGGCTGGCCCGAGGCGCGCCTGGTGGTGGCCAACGACGGCTCGCTGCGCGAACGAATGCGGGCCGACGCGAAGGCGATGGGCCTGGCCCAGCGGGTGGCTTTCGTCGGTCGGCTGGACGCTGCCAGCCAGGCGGCGTACTACGGCCGCGCCACGTGGTACCTGAGCCTGCCGCGCAGCGACTCGGTCTCGGTCTCGGTGCTGGAGGCCATGGGCCACGGCTGTATACCGATCTTGTCCGACCTGCCGGCCAACCGCGAGCTGGTGGCCGACGGCCGCAACGGCGTCATCCTGGCCGATGGCGAGGTGCCGGGCCGCGAGCGCCTGGTGCCGTTGCAGGTGCGCGCCGGCGAGGTGTCCGCCGGTCTGCGAGCCTGGGTGGGCGCGAACGCGATGTTCGCCGACAGCGTCGGCGCCTACGTCCAGCGGCTGGAGGCACTGGCGTGAACATCCTCTACCTGAACCACTACGCAGGCAGCCCGACCTTGGGCATGGAGTACCGGCCCTACCACCTGGCACGCGAATGGGTCCGGTCCGGCCATCGGGTTCGCATGGTGGCGGCCAGCTTTTCGCATGTGCGCGCCCGCCAGCCGGTGCCCGGCCGCGAGACCATTGACGGCATCGACTACGAGTGGCTCGATACGCCACCCTACCAGGGCAACGGCCTCGGCCGGGTCCGCAACATCGCGGTGTTCCTGGGCCGCGTCTGGGCCCGCAGCGCGGCCATGGTGAGGGAGTTCCGGCCGGACGTGGTGATCGCCTCCAGCACCTACCCGATGGACATCTGGGTCGCCCGCCGGATCGCGCGGCGCTCCGGCGCCACGCTGGTGTTCGAGGTGCATGACCTGTGGCCACTGTCGCCGATCGAGCTGTCCGGCATGTCGCCGAACCACCCTTTCGCACTGCTGTGCGGCTGGGCCGAAAAGGCGGCCTACCGCGATGCCGACGTGGTGATTTCGATGCTGCCCAAGGTGCACGCCCACATGGCCTCGCGCGGGCTGGATTTGCGCAGGCTGCACATCGTGCCCAACGGCATCTCGCCGGAAGACTGGGGCCTCAAGCCGGCGCCGCTGCGCGAGGATGTGGCCGCCGCGCTGGCGGTGGCGCGCGCCGCAGACTACACAGTGGTCGGCTACGCCGGTTCGATGGGTGCGCCGAACGCGCTGGACACCTTTCTCGACGCCGCCGGGTTGCTGCGTGACATGCCGCTGCGCATCGTGATGGTGGGCGACGGCCACGAGCGGAATCGCCTCGCCCGCCGGGTGGCCGAGGAGCGGCTGGCGAACGTGCAGATGTTCCCGCCGATCCCCAAGGCACAGATCCCGGCCTTCCTGGCAGAAGTGGACATGGCCTACATCGGCTGGCAACGGGTGCCGATCTACCGCTTCGGCATCGCGCCGAACAAGCTGATGGACTACCTGATGGCCGGCTGCGCGGTGCTGCATTCGGTGGAAGCCGGCAACGACCCGGTGGCAGAGGCCGGCGCTGGCCTGACGGTGCCGCCGGAATCTCCCGAGGCCGTGGCAGACGGCCTGCGCCGCCTGATCGGCCTGGGCGCCGAGGAGCGGCGTCGCATGGGCCAGCGCGGCCGGGCTTTCGTGCAGGCGCACCACACCTACCCGGTGCTGGCCCAACGGTTCCTGGACGCTTGCCGAAAGGTGCCCGCCGGATGAGCGATGTCCACGACGAGATGGCCCAGGTGGCGCAGCGCTACGCACGCCGCACCGGCCCGGAGCGCTACAGCCTGCTGCAACCGGACGTGTGGCAGCTGGTGCAGGAGCGGCAGCGCGCCATCCTGCGTGGCCTGGTGCGGCGCGGCTGGCACGAGCTGGCCCAGCGCCGCTTGGTCGAGGTGGGCTGCGGGGCCGGCGGCAACCTGCAGGAGTTTCTGCGGATGGGCTTCGCGCCGCACCACCTGGCGGGCTGCGAACTGCTGCCCGAGCGCCTGGCGGTGGCCCGCGCGGGCCTGCCGGAATCCGTGGCGCTGTGGGGCGGCGACGCCGCTGCGGCCCCCATCGCACCGGCCAGCCAGGATCTGGTGTTCCAGGCCACGGTGTTCTCGTCGCTGCTCGACGACGGCACCCAGCAGCGGCTGGCGCAGACGATGTGGTCCTGGCTGCGCCCAGGCGGGGCGATCCTCTGGTACGACTTCACGGTGGACAATCCACGAAACCGCGATGTGCGTGGCGTGCCGGTTGCGCGTGTGCGGCAACTGTTCCCCGAGGGGCAGCTGCAGTGGCAACGGCTGACGCTGGCGCCTCCACTGGCGCGCCGCGCCTGCCGCCTGCATCCATCCCTTTACACCCTCTTCAATGCCCTGCCGTGGTTGCGCACCCACGCACTGGCCTGGATCGAGAAAACATGACTGCCCCATTTCTGCCGTTCGCCCTGCCCGAGATCGGTGACGAGGAGATCGCCGAGGTGGTGGACACGCTGCGGTCCGGCTGGGTCACCACCGGCCCGAAGGCGCGCCGCTTCGAGGCGGATTTCACCGCCTTCCTGGGCGACCACTCGCTGCAGAGCATTGCCGTCAACTCCGCCACCGCCGGGCTGCATCTGGCACTGGAGGCCGTGGGCGTGGGCCCCGGCGACGAGGTGATCACCACCACCCACACCTTCACGGCCACCGCGGAGGTGGTGCGCTATCTCGGTGCGGATGTGAAGCTGGTCGACATCGACCCGGCGACGCTGAACATCGATCCGGCCGCCATCGAGGCGGCGATCACCCCGCGCACCAAGTGCCTCATCCCCGTTCACTACGGCGGGCTGGCGGCCGACATGACGGCGATCCTCGGCATCGCCCGGCGGCACGGGCTGAAGGTCGTCGAAGACGCGGCCCACGCGTTGCCCACCACCCACCGCGGTCAGCTGGTCGGCACCCTGGGCAGCGACGCCACGGTGTTCAGCTTCTACGCCAACAAGACCATCACCACCGGCGAAGGCGGCATGCTGGTCACCCGCGATCCGGCGCTGGCCGAGCGGGCCAAGGTGATGCGCCTGCACGGCATGAGCCGCGATGCCTTCGACCGCTTCACCGCGACCGTGCCGAGCTGGTACTACGAGATCGTCGCGCCTGGCTTCAAGTACAACCTGACCGACATCGCCGCTGCGCTGGGCCTGCACCAGTTGAAGCGCGCGCGGGGCTTCCAGCGGCGCCGCGTCGAGCTGGCCGCGGCCTACCGGGAAGCGCTGGCCGGTTTGCCACTGGTGTTGCCACCCGAACCCGCCGCCGGTGACCTGCACGCCTGGCACCTCTATGCGGTGCGCCTGGCCGACGACGCGCAGATCGGCCGCGACGCGTTCATCGAGGCACTGTTCGCCGCCGGCATCGGCTGCAGCGTGCACTACATCCCGCTTCACCTGCACCCTTACTGGCGTGACCGCTATGGCCTGCGCGCCGAGCAGTTCCCGCACAGCCAGCACGCCTACGAGCGCACGCTGAGCCTGCCGCTCTACACCCGCATGGGCGATGCGGACGTGCACCGCGTGGCCGAGGCGGCGCGCGCCGCGCTGAGGGCCTGAGGGCCGGGGACCATGCCCAAGCGCCTGTTCGACCTGATCGTCGCCACCCTGGGGCTGGCGTTGCTGGCGCTGCCCGGGCTGCTGGTGGCGTTGGCCATCCGGCTCGATTCGCCCGGGCCGGTGTTCTTCCGCCAGGAACGCGTGGGGCAGGGCGGCCGCTTGTTCCGCATCCACAAGCTGCGCACGATGCGGGTCGATGCCGAGCACCTGGGCGGCCCGCTGACTGTCGGCGCCGACCCGCGTGTGACGAGGATCGGCGCCTTCCTGCGTGCCCACCGGCTGGACGAACTGCCGCAGCTGATCGATGTGCTGCGCGGCGACATGAGCCTGGTCGGCCCGCGCCCCGAGGTGCCCCGCTACGTGGCGCTGTACCCGGCGGCGCTGCGCGAACAGGTGCTGGCGGTGCGGCCGGGCATCACCGATCCGGCTTCGCTGGCCTTTCGCGGCGAGGCCCGGCAACTGGCCGCCGCAGCGGACCCGGAGCGCGAGTATGTGGAGGTCATCCTGCCGAACAAGCTGGCGCTGGCCGCCGACTACGCCGCGCACGCCACCCTGTGGACCGATCTGGGCGTGGTGGCGCGCAGCCTGCGCGTGCTGCTGACACGATGACCACGAGCCCCGCCGACCTCAGCGCCTGGCACCGCCTGGACCGTTTCCTGGCGCGCTTGCGCCCGCACCGCGAGCCGCTGTCGCTGGCGGTGGATGCGTTGATGGTCGTGCTGGCCTGGAACGCCACCTACCTGTTCCGGCTCGGCTTCGAGCGCTGGTGGAGCGCCCGGCCCGGCTACGACGGATGGGTGCTGGCCGGCGTGGTGGCGGTCTACCTGGCGGCCTTCGCGGCGCTGAAGGTGCCGCAAAGCATGTGGCGCTTCTCCGGCTTCGGAGAGGTCAAGAAGCTGACACTGGCCTGCGCCGGCGCCGGACTCGTCTGTGCGGTGGGGGTGATGGGCCTGCAACTGGTGCAGGTGCCGCGCGCGGTGCTCGCGCTTCACCCGGTGGTGGCGCTGATGGCGGTGTGCATCGTGCGCATCGCCTACCGCATGCTCTACGAGCACTCGCGGGCCCGCATCACCGGTGGCGACGCCGAGGTCCGGCGGGCCCTGGTGCTGGGTGCGGGCGAGGCGGCCAAGCGGCTGCTTGCCGGCATCCACCAGCAGGGCTGGATCGTGCTGGGCCTGCTCGACGACGACCCGGCCAAGCAGGGCGCCCGCATCGCCGGTGTGCCGGTGCTGGGGCCGCTGGCAGCCGTGCGCGACAAGGGTGTGCGCGGTGCCGCGACGCACCTGATCATCGCCATGCCCTCGGCCAGTGCGGCGCAGCGGCGGCGTGCGGTGGCAGCGGCCGGAGAGGCCGGTTTGCCGGTGCTGACGGTGCCCTCGGCCGAGGAGTTGCGCGGCGGCGAAGGCGACATCGAGCGGGTGCGCAACATCGAGCCCGAGGATCTGCTGGGCCGCGAAGCCGTGCAGCTCGACGAAGCCGGCATTGCCGAATGCCTGGCCGGCAAGACGGTGCTCATCACGGGCGCCGGCGGCAGCATCGGCAGCGAGCTGTGTCGCCAGGTGGCGCGCTTCGGCCCGGCTCGACTGGTGCTCTATGAACTCTCCGAGTTCAACCTCTACACGATCGAGCAGGATCTGGGCGAGCGCTTCCCCGGGCTGGAGCTGGTTCGCCTGATCGGCGACGTGAAGGATCTGGCGCACCTGCGTTCGGCCTTCGGCCGGTGGGCACCGCAGGTCGTGTTCCATGCCGCCGCCTTCAAGCATGTGCCGCTGATGGAAGACCACAACGCCTGGGCGGCGTTGCGCAACAACACGCTGGGCACCTACCACGCCGCGCTGGCAGCGGCCGAGGTGGGAGCGGAACGCTTCGTGTTGATCAGCACCGACAAGGCCGTCAACCCGACCAACGTGATGGGCGCCACCAAGCGCGCTGCCGAGCTGGTGGTGTCGGCGCTGGCCGCCGAGCACCGAGGCACCCGCTTCATGGCGGTGCGGTTCGGCAACGTGCTGGGCTCTTCAGGCAGCGTGATCCCGAAGTTCAAGGAGCAGATCGCCCGGGGCGGGCCGGTGACCGTGACCCATCCGGACATCATCCGCTATTTCATGACCATCCCCGAGGCGGCCCGGCTGGTGCTGCAGGCCGCGGCGATCGGCGAGAGCGGCCAGGTGCTGGTGCTGGACATGGGCGAGCCGGTGAAGATCGTCGAGCTGGCGCGGACCATGATCCAACTCGCCGGTCGAACGCAAGAAGAGATCCCCATCGTCTTCAGCGGTCTGCGTCCGGGGGAGAAACTGTACGAGGAGCTGCTGGCGGACAGCGAGACCACGGTGCCGACGGCGGTGGCTCGGCTGCGTGTGGCCAGGCTGCAGCCGCAGGCCGGCCGCGATCAGGCTATGGGCTGGCTTGAGCACCTGCCACTTGCCGAATCTCGCGAGGACGATGCACGCGACTGCCTGCGCGCGTTGGTGCCCGAGTTCAACTTGCCTCCGTCCCGATGAGTACGATCTTCGTCAACGGCAAGTTCTTGGTGCAGCGTGCAACTGGAGTACAGCGTGCTGCACGAGAGTGGCTAAACGCCGTCGATCAGCTGCTCGCCGAAGACCTCGCTCGGCGCGAGCGTTGGGTCGTATTGCATCCTCCGGGGGCGCGACTGCCGGCCTGGCAATGCATCGAGGCGCGGCCCGTTGGCCGGCTGGGCGGGTCTCTGCTTTGGTGGGAGCAGTTGTCGTTGCCACGCGCCGCGCGTGCCGGAACGTTGTTGAACTTGGCCGGCTCGGCCCCATGGTGGGCCCGACGTCAGGTTGCAACGCTGCATGACGCTGCCGTATGGGATCAGCCGAATGCCTACACCTGGATGTTTCGAACCTGGTACCGGGCACTCTTTCGACATCTGGCGAAACGCGCCTTGCGCCTGCTGACAGTGTCAGCCTTTTCGCGCCAGCGCTTGGCTGCATGGGTTGGCCAGACACAGCAGCGCTTCACCGTGATACCCAATGGGGCAGACCATCTGGACGCGATTTGTTCCGATTCACGCTTGGTGGCTGACGCTGGAAGGTTCGACCGGCGCTTCCTCTTGGCGGTGGCCAGCACCAATCCGAGCAAGAACCTCAGCCGTCTGATCGAAGCCTTCGGGCGGCTGGACCCATCGCTAGGATTGCGCCTGGTCATTGTCGGCGGGAGCAATTCGCGTGTCTTCGCCAACGCAAACTGGCCGGCCGTCGAAGGCGTGCTTAGTCTGGGTGTGGTGGACGATGCGGCCCTGAAGGCGCTGTACTGCCATGCACTGGCACTGATCGTGCCCTCGCTCTACGAGGGCTTCGGCCTGCCGTCGCTGGAAGCGATGGCCTGCGGCTGTCCGGTGGCTGTGGCTCGAATCGCAGCGTTGCCCGAAGTGTGCGGTGACGCGGCGCTGTACTTCGACCCGCTGTCGGTGGATGACATCGCCGCTGTGATGCGGCGCTTGGCAACCGACAGCTCCTTGCGCGAGGCCTTGCGCCAAGCGGGGTGGACGCGTGCTGCCGTGTTCACCTGGCGCGCCGCGGGTCAGCGCCTGCGTGACGAGCTGCGCGACGCGACTGGCGGCGCGCCATGAAGGTCCTTCAGCTGGCCAAGTTCTACCCGCCGGAGCGCGGCGGGATCGAATCGGTGGTGCGCGAGCTGACCGAGGGCCTGAACCGCATGGGCTGTCCGACTGACGTGCTGTGCGCGCACCGGCGGCGCCGAAGTGTCGACGAATCCGCGCCCGGCGGGTTCCGCATCGTTCGCGCCGGTTCGTACGGCGTGCTGCAATCAACCTCACTGGCGCCGTCACTGATCGGCTGGGTGCAGCGAATGGCGCCCGCCTACGACATCGTGCACGTGCACATGCCGAACCCGTTGGCGGCCCTGGCGCTGTGGCGCGCGCGGCCTCGAGCTCGCATCGTCGTGCATTGGCACAGCGATGTGATCAGCCAGCATTTGGCGCTAAAGGTCTATGAGCCCCTACAGCGCTGGCTGTTGGCACGCGCCGACGCTGTGCTTGTAACATCCCAGGCCTATGCCGACGCGTCCCAGGCTCTTCGGCCTTGGCGCGACAAGCTGGCCGTGGTGCCACTTGGAATAAGCGACAATCTGAGCCTGACCGATCCGGAACGTGTCGCCGCCTTGCGGCTGGCGTGGTCCGGCCGGAAGATCATCTTCGCGCTCGGGCGCATGGCGCCGTACAAGGGCTTCGATGTACTCATTGAAGCGGCCACGCGGCTGCCAGACGACGCCGTCGTCCTGGTCGGCGGCACTGGTCCATGCCTGCAACGGCACCGTGCCCAGGTGTCCCGGCTCGGCCTGGGCGGCAAGGTGCACTTCCTCGGCCCGATCACCGACAACGACCTGATAACCTACCACCTAGCTGCCCACGTGTTTTGCATGCCGTCCCTGACCCGGGCCGAAGCCTTCGGTGTAGCTCAGCTCGAGGCCATGAGTGCCGGCCGGCCGGTCGTCTGCTCCGCAGTCGACGGCTCGGGCATGTCATGGGTGAACGTTGACGGTGTCACTGGACTGACCGTCCGGCCGTCCTCATCACTAGAGCTGGCTGCTGCGCTAGGCCGGTTGCTTTCGGATCCGACACTGCGTGGTCGACTCGGCAACGCTGCACGCCAGCGCTATCTCGAACATTTCACCGCACAAGCCATGATCGGCCGCGTGGCGGCGCTCTACCGTCGCCTTGTCCCACCTTCGGCCTGAATTCACACGATGTCAACAACTGAAACTGCGCCGTCGGCGCTTCCCCAGCACGCCAATGTGTCGTTCTGGTCCAGGTTGAGAAAGCGGTTCAACGCCGTCTTTCTTATCACTGTCTTTCTGCCGACGCTGATTGCGCTCGTTTACTACGGCGTGATGGCCTCTGACGTCTACATCAGCGAATCGCGATTCGTCGTGCGCAGCCCGCAGCGCGGCGCTCCAACCGGATTGAGCGCACTGTTGGCAAGTGCGGGGATCTCACGATCGCACGACGATACTTACACGGTCCACGGGTACATCTTGTCGCGCGATGCGCTGAAGGAGTTGGAGAAAGGCGTGCAACTGCGCGAGGCCTACAGCCAGCGCGACATCGATGTGTTCAGTCGATTCCCCGGCCTGAGCTGGGACAACAGCTTCGAGGCTTTCTTCAGACACTACACCGATCACATCGCGATTGCGTACGACACCGCTTCCTCCATCACGACGCTCGAGGTGCGAGCGTTCACGCCGGAACTGGCGCGCAGCGTGAACGAGTTGCTGCTTCAGATGAGTGAGCGGCTGGTCAACAACTTGAACGACCGCAGCCGACAGGATCTCATCGTCGTTGCGAAGCGCGAAGTCGTAGAGGCCGAGGAGCGCGCAAAGAAGGCTTCACTGGCTTTGTCGGCGTTTCGCAGCAACAACCGCGTGTTCGACCCGGCCCGAGAGGCTGGCCTGCAGATCGATGCGGTGGTTCGGCTGCGCGAGGAACTTCGGCTCACCGAGTCGCAGATCGCGCAGCTGCGTCAGGTCGCGCCTTCCAACCCGCAGATCTCGACCCTCACGGCTCAAGCGGCGCGATTGCGCCAGGCAATCGAGAACGAGACTGGCAAGGCGCTGGGCGGTCGAGACTCGCTCAGCACGAAGTCGCCTGCCTATGAGCGACTGGCACTCGAGCAGGAGTTCGCCACTCAACAGCTTGCTACCACACTTGCATCGCTGGAAGCTGCACGTAACGATGCCGCACGCAAGCAGCTCTATCTTGAGCGGCTGGTCGAGCCGAATCTGCCGGACACGTCTCTTGAGCCTCGCCGCATTAGGGCGGTCATTACGGTCTTCGTGGTGGGCATGATCCTTTGGGGCGTGATCAGCCTGCTGATTGCCGGGGTCAAAGAGCATGTCGACTGAACCACTGGCACCCGGACAGGCGAGTTTCGTGCGTTCGCTCGCCATTCAGATTCGCGTCATCAAGGCCTTGTTGATGCGCGAAATGATCACGCGTTTCGGCCGCCAGAACATCGGGGTGCTGTGGCTATTCGGCGAGCCCATGGTCTTCACGCTCGCCGTGTCGATGCTCTGGAAGACCGCGGGCATGCACCATGGCTCGGCGATGCCGATCGAGGCGTTTGCCATCACTGGCTATTCGTCGGTACTGATGTGGCGCAATACCGCCAGCAAGTGCAACAGCGCACTGTCCCAGAATCGCAATTTGATGTTCCACCGCAACGTGCGGGTCATCGATGTCTTCCTGACCCGTATCCTTCTCGAATTCGCAGGTGCGACGGCATCGTTCACCTTGCTGACGCTGGCTTTCATCGGCCTGGGCACCATCCATGCGCCGATCGACATGCTTAAGGTGGTGGGCGGCTGGCTGATGCTGGCCTGGTTCGGTGCGGGCCTTGGCCTGACGCTGGGGACGGCCACGGCCTACAGCGAGCTCGTCGACCGCTTCTGGCACCCCATCTCCTACATCCTGTTTCCCCTCTCTGGGGCAGGTTTTATGGTCGAGTGGATGCCCGAGGCTGCGCGCTCCTACATCTTGCTGCTGCCCATGGTCCATGGCGTTGAATTCATGCGCGAAGGTTTCTTTGGTGACGTGGTGCGAACGCATCATGACCTCGCCTATATGGCGACTGTGAACCTCGTCCTGACCTTTGCCGGCCTGGCCTTGATGCGCGGCGCGACGCGCCACACGGAGCGCGAATGATCAAGGTCGAAGACGTCAGCATGCACTACTACACGCGCCATGGCCGGCGCACAGTGCTCGACCGCATCAGCCTGACCTTGGAGCGCGGCCGCAACATCGGTATCCTGGGCCGAAACGGAGCGGGCAAGTCGACGCTCGTGCGCCTGCTGGCGGGCGCGATCCAACCCACCACTGGCCGCATCCATCGAGGCATGCGCGTGTCGTGGCCATTGGCTTTCAATGGCGCATTCCAGATGCACTTGACCGGCCTGGACAATCTAAAGTTCATCTGCCGCGTCTACGACATCGACTACAAGCCGCTGATCCCCTTCGTCGAGCAGTTTGCCGAGCTCGGCATCTACTTTCGAGAGCCCGTCCAACACTACTCGTCCGGGATGACGACGCGCTTGGCGTTCGCACTGTCGATGGCGATCGAATTCGACTGCTTTCTCATCGACGAAATTCTCGTGGTGGGCGACAAGCGATTCCACCAGCGCTGTCACGACGAGCTGTTTGTTAAGCGCAAGGACCGCTCGTTCATCCTGGTCTCGCACGAGCCCAACATCATCCGCTCGTTGTGCCAGACGGCCTGCGTGCTGCACGAAGGGCGGCTGCACCATTTCGACACGGTCGACGACGCGTACAAGTTCTATGAATCGGCGCCGGTGGTGCCATTTCGCGGCGGAGCCACGCCTTGAATCGCAAATCCATGAAGTTGCTGCTGGAGATGCGGCCGGCTCTCGATGGCCACGCCGGCATTCCGCAAGAGACAAGATTGTTGTTCCGCGGACTAAGCCTGCTCGAAGACGTCGAGGTCGAAGGGATGCTTCAGAGCAGCAGCCGCATCCTGGCTCGAGGTTTGATGCCTTCGTCATTGCGACAAAGCCGCGACCGTCAGATCAACCGCTTGTCTCGTGTCGTGGTCGCTCTTCAATCGCGTGACGACCTCAGCAGGCTGGAGCGCGTGATTATGGCGCTTCGCTATTCGCTGGTGCCTCTTCGGACAATGCTCAGCGTGGTGTTCGGACTGCGCCAGTCGTTGGGCATCTTCGATGCCGAGCACTTCAAGGATTTCGTCTGGCGAGCCTTATTTGCTCGCACTTTGCCACCATCGGACTTCGAACTGGTCACGCGGGCCCGCTATCGCGTGGCGCGCATGCCTTGGTCGGCTTTGCACGCGGTCGGCTTGGCCACGCGTCGCCTGGGCCGGGCGATGTATCCCCGCCTGGACACGCGAGGGTTCGATGTGATGGTGGCCGAGACGCCCTATCCCGGGCGGGTGAGCGGCTCGACCAAGCTGGTGGTTCGCTACCACGACGCGATCCCGTTGCTGATGCCGCACACCATCTCCGACAAGTCCTACCACCAAGCGTCCCACTATCACGCTTTGCGCCGCAACGTGTTGGACGGTGCCTGGTTCGCCTGCGTGTCGGAATCGACCAGGCAGGACCTGATCTCGGTCTTTCCTGAAGCCGAGTCGCGGGCGGTGACGATACCGAACATGGTGTCTCACCACTACTTCCCGGAAGAGTCATCGCCGGATCGGGTGCCGGACATTCTTCGCCTGCGCCGGCATCCTGAATTCGAAGGCCAGAGTGCGCCGATCATCAGCCGCGGTGGCGAAACGCCGCCATATCTGCTGATGGTCTCAACCATCGAGCCGCGCAAGAACCACTTGACCTTGCTGTCCGCTTGGGAACAGTTGCGGGCCGA
Source organism: Vitreoscilla sp. (assembly GCA_018780145.1). Lineage (GTDB taxonomy): Bacteria > Pseudomonadota > Gammaproteobacteria > Burkholderiales > Burkholderiaceae_C > Ideonella. The sequence goes on from JADMKA010000051.1 coordinate 23,613, forward strand.
AGGCCGGGCCGATCTTCAGCTCGTCTTCGTTGGTATGCTGGGCTGGGACCACAGGACCATCGTCAAAAAGTTCCGTCCCTGGCTGGCACGCGGCGGCCTGCACATCCTCGAAGACGTGCCTTCCGACGAATTGCGACTGCTTTATCGGCACGCTCGCCTGACAGTCTGCCCCAGTTTCGGGGAGGGGTTCGACTACTCCGGCATTGAGGCCATGCGTTGCGGTGGTGTGGTGGCGGCTTCGGACATCGCTGTGCACCGAGATGTGTTCGGCGATGCCGCCGAGTACTTCTCGCCCTACTCGGCCCATGACACGGCCTTCGCGATCCAGCGGCTCATCGGTCCGGCAAGCGAGCCCCGCCGGCGCGAGCTCGTCTCCGCCGGCGAAACGGTTGCAGCTCAGTATCTGCCGGAACGCGTTCTCCCTCAATGGAAGACGTTTCTCAATTCTTTGGTCACCAAGGCCTGACGCTGCCATGACTCAAACGACACTATTAACGCTGGGCGCACCCTTCGGCCAGTGGCCTTTGGTCGCAAAGTCGTTCCTCAACGAGCGCCTGCTGGATCCGGCTATCGCGAAATGGCACCATGAAGTTGTGGGTGCGCCTCTGCCAGAGGCCGGTGGTGCGGACGTCCTGGACGCCTTGCAAGTGATCAAGATCGACTCGACGATGCTGGAGCGGCTGCAATCGTTTCGACCGACACATTCGCCGTGCTGGGGGGGGGGG
>JADMKA010000051.1:24392-79577 GCA_018780145.1 Vitreoscilla sp.
CGCCTGAGCTGGACCGGCCCTGCCATCGCCCAACTGCTGCCGGACGCGAAGTTTCTGATCTGGGTCGAGGACCCGGCGCGCCCACTGGCTCACTGGCTGCCCACAGCAGGCGGAGCGGATCCCGAGGCTGCGCTGGCCGTCCTTCAATCGGCGGCGCAGGGGATGGTCAACCTGGTTCAAAAGCACCGGTCTCGCTGCATGGTCGTCCATGTGGACGAAGCGGCGGCCCACCCCGATGCTTTGGCACGCCGCATGAAAGATTGGCTGGGGGTCGATCCAGGCCAGGTCACCGTGCCCGCGTTGCCGGCGCATGATCCGCTGAACCTGGTGTTGTCCGACCAACTGGTCGCTTCGTGTCCGCGTCTGTTGCGCGACTGCGAGCGGCTCTACGCAAGCTGCGTTCCTCTCGTCGAATCCGATTTGCCCCTCGCTCCGCGGACGGCCCGCGTGGCGCTTGAGGCCATCGAGGCTCATCAGCATCTCGTGCGTGCGGCCAAGGAAGCTGCGTCATCGGCGTCGCAATCGCGCCTCGCCCAAGAGCGACAGTCGCCGCCTCGCGACGAGCTTGCGACGGGGCCCGGCGACAGCGAACTCCTGTTGGTCCAGCTGCATCAGGTCCAGGAAGAGCTCGAGCATTATTACCTCGCCTATCGAGACCTCGAGGCAGGACAGGGTGGCACCGGCAAGCCGGCGACCGCCAAGAAAACGGCACGGGTCGACATCGGGACCGAACGCGATGTGCCTCCGCACCGGGAGCTGAGCCTCGTGCTTCACGACCTTCTGGTGGACGACCGGAAGGTGGATCGGCTCCACGTCCGCCTGGTTGACCACCATGGTCGTTCGGGGCTCGTGTTGTTGCAGCCGCGCGGAACACCGGCCCCCCTGGCCGTCTGGGAGCCCACTGGCTCGGAAGGCGACCTTACCTTCGTGGTCCTGATTCCGACGGACGACCACGGCAGGCAGCGCCTGCAACGCATGGGCGCGTCGGATTGGCGCCTGGTCGAAAGCGTGATGCTCAGCATCGAACATGCACTCTGCAACGGCTCGGTGAATCCGCCGTCGGGTCGCTGGATCAACGTGGCGCGGAGCCTGGCCCAGCAACTCGCGGACATGTCGATGAGGTTCCGCTTCGACCGCGTGGCTTGCATGGGCGATCCGCAAGCGGCTGATGCCTTCGTTGTCACCTTCGGGATCGTCTCCTTCGGGTCGAGGCGCATGGCGCAGCTGCAGCTTCGCTGGCGGCCGCAGGCACCGGAGGCTGGCCCGGCGGCGGTGGAGTTGCTGCGCCCGTCCGATGGCGAAGTTCCTTTGCCGGCCACTTGGCCGGTCGACACTACGGGTGCCTGGCAGGCAGCCTGGCCCTTGCCTTTGGCCGGCGCTGCCTCGATTGAGCTCGCCGCCGGATGGCGAAGCATGAGCCGGACCGAACGCGAATTCCTGTTCGGCCTGCTTGACGCGTTGCCTGCGGCGGCGATGGCAGCTGCCCAGCAAGGCAACGGCGCAACCCAGGGCCGTGCCGAGGCGTTGGTCGCCGCAGCTGCCTTGCCCCTGAGATGCGCGTATCGGCATTTCCATGGGTCGCGCCTGCGCCGCATCGTACAAGCTGCGCGCGGCCGCATTCCCGCCTGACATCTGAGTTCCTCCAGCCATGAGTGCACTTCTTAAGGGCCTGAATAACCTTCCAGGCGTCATGCTCGGCACGGTCGTTCACGTCAACCCAGTGGATGACGACGTCATCGGCCACTATGCAGAACGCGGTGCCAAACGGATCGTGTTGGTCAGCACCGACTCGGACGTGCTTCCCGCGCTGCGTCGGGCCGCGCGGAGCTACGCCAGTATCCGGGTGGTGGAGGCTGCGATCGCTCCTCAAGTGGGATGCGCGCAGTGGTTGCGCTTCAACGTACGCGAACTAAGCGGGCTGCTGCCCGCCGGCAGTGGGCTGCATACGCTCTACCCGCGGTTGCGGGTCTTAGATCGGACGCAAGTGACCACGATGACTTTGCAGAACGTATTGGAGCAGGTCGGGCTGACACCGGTGGAACAGGGTACCCGGAACATGCTCGTGCTCGAGACGCCAGGAATGGAAGGTGCACTGCTTAAAGGGCTCCCGCCGGGACTGCTTGGCGCATTCGGCCTGGTCTTCGTCCGCGGAGCCTCTGCAGGCCTGTTCGAAAACGCTGACAACCATGAGGAGGCACTTCGCTGGTTGGAAGAGTGCTTCTATCGACGCGTGACCACCGAAAACGATGACGATGATCTGTGGCCCGTCGCGCTGATGCGCTATGACGATCGTGCTGCCGAACAGGCCGCCGCCGCTCTGCGGATAGACGAACTGCTTAGGCACATCGAGAAACTCGGCAAGGCTCACGGCGAACAGACTGAGTCGCTGGCGGCCGGCAAGGCGCAGGCCGAAGAGCTCGCGCAGGACCGACTTGCACAGGTCGAACTGCTTTCCATGGCCCGGGACGAGCAGGCGAAACTTGCTGCCGAGCGGCTGCACCGCATCGCGCAGCTCGAGGCCGATCTGACCGACCTCACGGCGCGCCAAGACATGCTCCGCGAGGAGTTGATCAAGGCCGAGGCCCACGTCGAGTTGATTTCCGACCTGGTGCTGTGGGAGAAGGTGCGATGACTGATTCGCGGCCTCGGCAATCGCCCGACCTGGTCGAAGAGCCGGTCTCGGCGGCCGATGTCGTCGCGTACAACGCCCGCCGTCTCGGGGAAACGCGGGAACAGTGGATGGCAGCCAACTGGAAGGCACTGAGCCAGATCGACCGGGAAGCCCTCGAGGCCCATCCGGACCGCAGCCGGCTCGCCATCATCGGGGCTGCCTCAGCACTTCAGACAGGCGACCGGGCGACCGCTCTCGAACAGATGCGATGCTCCATGCAGTGGGGCGGCGACAAGCCGTTCATGCTTTCGGTGCTCTTGGCTTCAGCTCGTCATTCGCTGGGTCGGGCCTGCCTCGCGGCAGGGAGGGTGGATCAGGCCGCACAGCACTTGCAACATAGCCTATTCGATCCGCACTTGCAGTCAGAAGGCCGAAGGATGGCGCAAGAACGCACGCGCGAGGCGTTTGCCGATCTGGCGGCCAGTCGCGATTTCGTCGGGCGCCAGCGCAAGAGTGGCCTCAAGCCGCCCCAGCAGACGCCACCGGCCTGGATCGAGGCTCAGGTGAAACGCTGCCTATCTCGGGACGACCTCCACGATGCCGTGGACAATGTGCTGGACAGCCTGCTGACCCAGGCCGACGAGCGCGTGTGGTTTCTGATGTCCTTGGCCGAGCATTTCGACCGTACTGGCGACCAGCACACTGCGGCGGGCTACCTCAACTCCGCCGTCGAGTTCGCGCACGACGCCGCCGCAGATCTGAGGCTGGCGCTGGCAAGGCGGTTGGTGGCGTATGGCCACGCCGCTGTGGCGATGGACATGCTAGTCGACGAGACCGTCAAGGACATTCACCAGCGGGCAGGCGCCGACGAGAGCGCCTTTGCACAAGCCCTGGCCCACGCTTACAAGACTGCACGCGATGCAGAGCAATCACGCCGCGAGCACGGCCATGAGTTGCTGCTGGCCCACCTGAAGCGGAATGTCGGCCGGCTGAAGGCTCAGGCCGATGGCCGCCGGTTGAACATGGTCGAGATCGGAACCACCCGCGAAAACGTACAGGGGCAGGGCTCGACTCGCAAGCTCGCCGACTTCTGCACGCAGGAGGGCATCGCATTCGTCACGGTCGACATGGATCCGCACAACACCCATGTGGCTCAGCGAATGTTCGAGCGCCTTTCGATGGACTTCGAGGCCGTCGCAATGAAGGGCGAAGACTATCTTCGGGAGAGGAAGGAGACGGTCGACTTCGCATTCCTCGATGCGTACGACTTCGATCACGGCAAGCACAGCGAACTTCGTCAGAGCCGCTACATGAAGTACTTGGGCTCTCGCATCGATGAAGAGGCGTGCCATCAAATGCACCTGGAGTGCGCCGAATCGCTGTTGCGGCTGCTGTCGCCGCTTGGTCTGATCTGCGTGGACGACACCTGGATGGACAAGGGCCGCTGGACGGCGAAGGGAACACTGGCAGTGCCGTTCCTGCTGAAGCACGGCTTCGAGATCGTCGACGCTCGCAATCGCGCCGCGCTGCTCAGGCGAATGCCCGGATCACAGGCCGTTTGAGGTGTAGTGCGTGAGCCAGCGCCTGCGACTTATCCGTGACCGACATCGCGGCGAACGCTGCGTGATCGTCGCCAACGGGCCGTCGCTCAATCGCATGGAGCTCGGATTCCTGCGGCGCGAACACGTCATCGGTATGAACAAGATTCATCTCGGCATCTCGATCTTCGGCTTCTATCCGCGGTATTACGTAGCCATCAATCCGAAGGTCGTCCAGCAGTCGGCAAGCGAGATCCAGGCTCTGAACTGCGTGAAGTTCATTGGCGCCCACGCAGCTCGTGGCGCGGGGATGGTCGAAGACGCGTTGACCTATGCAGTGAACACCGACTCGGTGGAGCGCTTCAGTACCGACTTGGCGCACGGCATGCACGAAGGCTGGACGGTCACGCACGCCGCTCTGCAGGTGGCCTACCATTTGGGCTTCGCGGATGTCGTGCTGATTGGCCTGGACCACCGCTACAGCTACCAGGGCAAGCCCAACGAGGCGCGGATGATGGAGGGGGCTGACCCGAATCATTTCACTGATTGCTATTTCGGGTACGGGCAAACCTGGGACAATCCCGATCTCGTACGATCAGAAGAGTCCTATTGCGCCGCGCTGGCGGCCTTCCGGGAGGATGGGAGGCAGATTCGCGACGCCACAGTCGATGGTGCCTGCACGGTCTTCCCGAAAGCAGACTACAAAGAAGTCTTTTCAACCTGACAAGCATAGTCGGGCCACACGAATCACGGGCAAGCCCCATGCGCGCCAGTATTGTCATCCGCACGCTCAACGAGGGTCGCTATCTAGGCCAGTTGCTCGAAGGCATTCGCCGTCAGCGACTCGATGGCCTGGAGGTCGAAACCGTGGTGATCGATTCCGGTTCCACGGACGGGACGCTGCAGATTGCCCAGGAGCATGGGTGCGTGATCACGCACATCCGTCGCGAGGATTTCTCGTTCGGCCGGTCACTGAACATGGGCTGCGAGGCGGCCAGCGGCGACATCTTCGTGTTCGTGAGCGGCCATTGTGTGCCGTGCGACGACCACTGGTTGCGCCAGCTTTGTGAACCGATCGTGGGCGGTGCGGCGGAGTACACCTACGGTAGGCAAGTCGGTGGGCCGGAGAGTCGCTTCAGCGAGTGCCGCATCTTCGAGAAGTATTACCCCACCGCCTCGCACATTCCCCAGAGTGGCTTCTTCAGCAATAACGCGAACTCTGCATTGGCGCGTGAAGCTTGGGCTGCCCACCGCTTCGACGAGGATCTGACGGGGCTCGAAGACATGGAACTGGCGAAGCGCATCAGCCAAGCGGGCGGCAGGATCGGTTACGTGGCCGAAGCTGCGGTGTATCATTTTCACCACGAAACCTGGCCGCAGGTGAAGCGTCGATTCGAGCGCGAAGCAATCGCCCTGCAGCGGATCATGCCGCAGATCCACGTTTCGCCTCTCGACTTGGTGCGCTACGTGACGAGTAGTATCTTGCACGACCTGCGCCATGCCCGGCGCGCCGGCCGATCTGCAGCGCTGGCCGGCGAGATTGCGCGCTACCGGATCGCACAATACCTCGGCTCGTACACGGGCAACCATCAGCACCGCAAGCTCTCGCGTGCCGAGAAGGACATCTACTTCTACCCTACCAATCGACGCAACCCACATGAAACCATCGAAATACAAGGTCGTCGCCCTGCTGCCGATGAAGGCCAACAGCGAGAGGGTGCGCGGCAAGAACTTCCGCGAGTTCTGCGGTAAGCCGCTTTTCCGTTGGATGCTCGACACGCTGCTGGAGGTCGAGGAAATCGACCAGGTCATCATCAACACTGACGCTCGGCAGATCTTGGCCGACAACGGCCTGACGGACACCGACCGCGTGATGATTCGCGACCGCAAGGCCGAAATCTGTGGCGACTTCGTTTCGATGAATCTGGTCATCGGCGACGACATCGCCAACGTTGATGCTGACGTCTACCTGATGACGCACACGACCAATCCGCTGATGAGCGCGGATACGGTGCGCAAGGCTCTCGCGGCATTCCGCGAGGCGCAGGCGGCTGGCCGCGCCGACTCACTGTTCACGGTCGACAAAGTCCAGACGCGCTTCTACCGGCAGGACGCGAGCCCGGTGAACCACGACCCGAACAACCTGGTTCGCACCCAGGACCTGGAGCCTTGGTTCGAGGAGAACTCCAACCTCTACATCTTCACTCGCGAAAGCTTCGCGAAGACCCATGCGCGCATCGGAGCCAAACCGGCGATGTATGAAGGCCCGTCCTTCGAGTCGATCGACATTGACACGCCGGCCGACTGGGACTTTGCCGTCGTGGCTGCCGAGTACCTGACTTCCAAGGCTTGATTGAAGGCGCAATGGTGTCCAGCCCGGAGATTCAGCTGAAGAAGGTCGATGTCGGCGGGCTGGTGATCGATGTACTGGCAAGCAAGGGTGACGGCAACTGGTACTTGCAGCGCAAGACTTTCGAGGAAAAGGCTTCGCTGCTCTATGGGTTCGTCGCGCAAGAGCAATTCGTCAACTTCGTCGACATCGGAGCGAACTACGGCTTCGTCTCGATGCTTGCGCGAAGGGCGGCGCCGGCACTCAACATTCTCTCGGTCGAAGCCGACCCCCGATTGGCACGGCTGATCGACGCGAACTTCCGGGCCAATGGGCTGGAACCGCCGACTGTAGTCAACTGCGTGGCCGGCCATCTCGATGACCAAATGGTCGGCTTCAGCCTCAATCCGACCAGCACGCTGGACAACCGGGTGCGGATGGCTCAGTGGACTCAAGTGCAGGTGCCGATGACGACAATCGGTACCCTGCTTGAAAGCCGTGGTGTTGGCGGCAAGACCTTCTTCAAGATTGACACGCAAGGTTTCGAACTACATGTCCTGCAAGGGCTAGAGTCGTGGTTGAGCCACCGCGATGATTGGCTCCTGAAGATGGAATTCGCGCCACAGTGGCTCGAATCGCAAGGCAGCGATGCGCTCCAACTGTTGAAGTACCTGCATGCGCGCTACGAGTTCGCCGAGTACCTGGAGCGCATTCCATTCGGAATGCCGGACACCGCGGCGCTGTTCGCCTATCCGGTGAATGCTCAGCAGTTGGACCGGTTTCTCGAGTACGTCATTTCCCTCAATAAGAGCGGGCAAGGTTGGGTCGACCTCATCGTTCGCCCTTGCCATCGCGCTCGCCACACATCTCCTTCAGCATGAAAATCCTCGTCACTTGTCCGCCCATGTTGGGCATGTTCAGTGAATTTACCGAACCCGCGCGTGAAGCCGGCTTCGAGCTGGTCGCCGCTAAGGTGACCCAAACGCTTTCCCAAGACGAGCTGGTAGCTCTGGTGCCGCAGTACGACGGCTGGATCATCGGCGACGATCCTGCGACCCGGCGTGTATTCGAGGCCGGCAAGGCCGGGCGCTTGAAAGCTGTGGTCAAGTGGGGCATCGGCGTCGACAACGTCGACTTCGCTGCCTGCAAGGACCTTGGAATCCCGATCATCAACACGCCGCAAATGTTCGGCGCCGAAGTGGCCGATGTGGCGCTGGCGTACGTGATCGGCCTGGCTCGTCAGCTGTTCACCATCGACCGCGGCGTGCGCGAAGGCGGCTGGCCGAAGCCTGCGGGCGTGAGTCTGGCGGGCAAGAAGGTGGCGCTGGTGGGTTTCGGCGATATAGGCTGTGCCCTCGCCAAGCGGCTTCTCGCATGCGACATGGAGGTGGTGGCATACGATCCGGGTGTGGTTGGCGACGGAGGCCTGTCCGGGGTCCAGCGAGCCATCTGGCCCGAACGCGTGGAGGAAGCCGACTTCGTTGCCTTCACCTGCTCGCTCAATCCGCGCAACCGCCACATGTTGAATGCCGACGTACTGGCCCGCTGCAAGCGCGGCGTCTACGTCGTCAATGTCGCGCGCGGGCCGCTGATCGATGAGCCGGCACTCGTGCGGGCACTGCAGGACGGGCACGTGCGGGCAGCCGCGCTGGACGTGTTCGAGGCCGAGCCGCTACCGGCCGACTCGCCGTTGCGGGGCATGCCTCATTGCGCCTTTGGCTCGCACAACGGGTCGAACACCCAGGACGCAGTGCGCCGAGCGAGCCACGAAGCCATGAACCGCTTGTTTGGGTTTTTGCGTGGCTGACGCCGCCAAGTACGTCGTGGTCACCGGTGCCGCGGGAGGTATCGGGCAAGCCGTTGTTCACACGTTCGCAGCCGCAGGCTACAAGGTCATCGGAACGGACCGTATGCCGGCTCCGGAAGGCAGCCCATGCAGCCTCTGGATCGAAGTCGATCTCGAGCGGACTGTAGACGACGCCGCCTATGCCGCCGGATTGATGGCAAGTATTCGTACGCACGTGGGCAATGGCGCACTGCACGCGCTGGTCAACAACGCTGCGGTGCAGCTGCTGGGCGGCGTCGATAGCTTGACGCGCGACGATTGGCGACAAACGCTGAACGTCAATCTCGTCGCACCTTTCATCTGGGCACAGTCGCTCCTGCCGGAACTCGAAGCGGCGCGCGGGTGCGTAGTGAACATCAGCAGCATTCATGCACGCCTGACGAAGCGGAATTTCGTCGCTTACTCGACAAGTAAGGCAGCACTCAGCGGCATGACTCGCGCGCTGGCCGTGGACGTAGGAGATCGCATTCGCATCAACGCCATCGAACCGGCGGCTATCCAGACACCTATGCTCGCGGCCGGGTTTGCCGGAAGACCGGATCTCGTTGCCCAGTTGGAGTCCGCCCATCCCGCAGGCCGAATCGGCTCGGCATACGAAGTCGCGAACCTCGCCGTTGCTCTCTGCAGCGGCAAGCTCGGATTCGTCAACGGTGCCTGCATTCCGATCGACGGTGGCATTGGAGCACGGCTGCATGACCCCGACTGAGAAGTGCCCCGCGTGATGGACTACAGGGTCGCTCTTCGCGTCCACGCCTCGCTCGGTGAAGGGCTGCATTGGGATGGCGCGCGGAGCATGCTATGGATGGTCGACATACACGGCCGCCGCCTGCTCCGCTGGCGCCTCGACGCACCCGAGTGGGACGAATGGCAGATGCCGCAGCGCATCGGCTGGGTGCTGCCGGAGGCCTCGATGGGCACGGCACTGGTTGGCTTGCAAGAAGGCATCGCCCGAGTCGAAGGCGATCACCCCTCACAGCTGCGTGAGTGGCTCGTACGCCCCTTCGGCGCAGACGCGTCGATGCGCCTGAACGATGCGAAGCGCGACTCCACAGGCGCGATCTGGTGCGGGAGTCTCGACAACGATGACGAAAGTCGATCCGCAGGATCGTTGTATCGACTGGGGCCTGATCGAAGCTGGACTGTCGTTGACTCTGGCTACATGGTCGCCAATGGTCCAGCCATCAGCCCAGATGAGCGAACGCTGCTGCATACGGACAGCCCGCGCAAGACCATCTTTGCGTTCGACCTTGATACGACATCCGGCCAGGCCGTGCGGCGGCGCGTGTGGAAGTCGTTCGACTCCAGCGAAGGTTACCCGGACGGCATGACGTTCGATGCACAAGGCACGGTGTGGATCGCCCATTGGGGTGCCGGCTGTGTCAGCCGCTTCGATTCCTCCGGAAAGCTGATCCGCCGATTCCATCTGCCAGCTTCGCAAATCACCAACGTGTGTTTCTGCGGCGCCGGGCGCGACCGCCTCTTCGTGAGTTCGGCATCGGTTGGTCTGGATGCTGCGCAGCGGGAGCAGCAAACGCAGGCTGGAAGCCTTTTCGAGATACTGCACATCGACGGAGCGACAGGGATCCAAGAAGTACTGCCGCACCACCCCTCATAGCGGCCGCCAGAACGTCCGCTCGCCATCGAGTATGGACAGGCAGATTCACCAAGATTTCAACCCACAGCAACCACAATGGCTCCGACGACGCTTGCAAAAGCCAACACTGCATTCCGCGAGCGTCGCTACGACGACGCTCGGGCGCTCTACGAGGAGTTTGCCTCTTCGGTCAACGAGGGCCGGCACTTCACGCCGACCACGCTCTATGAATACGCTGTCGCACAAATCCGTCATCTCGATCGCCTGCGCACCGGAGGCACGGCGGCGCCCGAGACCAAGAACATCGTCCTGACGAGTGCAAACGCGAAGTACTTCCCGTCGCTGCTGCTGCTGATCCAGAGCATCTTCACGATCTCCTACGACACGGTCGACGAGATCCTCGTCTATGACCTGGGGCTGGAGGCCTGGCAATCCGACATCATCCGGCGGATGTCGAAGGTTGGCATCTTCTCGTATCCGACCGGGCGCCCGCAGGATCCGCGGCTGGATCGATTCAAGCCCGACGACCCTTCAACCTACTTCTTTAAGGTCTATGCCTTCCATTTCTGGCGCGCCCACTCACGGTTCGCGTCACTGGACGACGTCAATCTGCTCTGGATCGACTCGGGGATCGAGGTGCAGCACGACCTCTCGGCCGTGTTTCAACTCGTCGCCCACGACGGATGCTTCTTCGTCGACCATTCGGACGTGCGCTTGTACTACAAGGACGCGCAGGAGCTGGTGGTCAACATTCTTTCGCCCGCGCTCGAACAGTGCACGGCGCACTACCGCAAGCTCACTGGGGCGCAGATGCTGCGCCCATACATCAAAGCCAACTTCTTCGGCCTTCGAACCGGCGGCTCGTACGCCTATCTGGCGAAACAGCACCTCGACTTCTGTCTCGATACGGGCGTCCTGTTCGACCCGCGAAACATCAACAGCAAGCAGCTGTCTGATCATTGGCTGCGGACTACCGATGTCGAAGCCGAGATCAAGCGGCAAGGGTTGACGAACTCCGGCCGCTATCTCTTCGGTCGGCATGAGCAGGCGGTGTGGTCGTACCTCGTGGCGCGCGACGACATCCCGATTCACAGCACGCTGCCCTACAACTACACCGTGGCTCCAGGCAGCGGCGCCCTGACGGCAACCAACTGGGAAAAGGTCATGCGACCCAAGCTCAGCGGCCGCTACGACGCGCTGAAGGGCGACATGAAGCGATTCATCGAAGAGGCGCAGCCACCAGTCGACGCAACCTCGGTCGACCTGGAGGACAAGAACCGCACCATCGCCGCTTACCTTGCCGCCGGCAAGGCCGTCTACATCACGGAGCCGGTCTATACAAACGTTGGATTTCCTCGTCCCGCATGGAGCGGCGCTGCCACTGTCCTGCTTCACCGAGGCAGCGCCGCTCGAACCGACCAGCACAAGTTTGCGGGCCGGGCACTGAATCGCTATGCGAACATTCGCGACGACATCTTCGTGCTGTTGGGCAATGGACCGTCGCTGGGCGATGTCGACCTTCGCTCGTTGACCAAGTACGACACCTTCGGCCTCAACGCCGCCTACCGCGCCTACCCGCGCGTCGATTTCTGGCCCAAGTACTTTGGTTGCTTCGACGCGCTGGTCTGCAGCCATCACGCTGCCGAGTTCAAGCGCCTTATCAAGGACTCGCCGATCGAGAAGTTCTTCTTCATCAACTTCGACGACCAAGGCGCGCAAATCTTCCCCGAGTCCGAGATTCGCGCCAATCCGCGATTCCAGAACATCGACTTTCGGTACCGTGGACCCGGGGATCGTGATCGCCTGGACATCCTGTCGGGCAGCTTCACGCCGTTCACCGACATGCGGACCTCGGGCTCCAACTCCATCCAGGCGGGCCTGCTGATGGGTTACCGGAAGTTCGTGCTGCTGGGGGTGGACCAGAACTACGTGGAAGTCGTCGACGGGGCTGCGCGCGACAAGACCTTCCACAAGCTCGTTATGAAAGAAACGCCCAAGGAGAACCCGAACTACTGGTTTGCTGACTACCAAGTTCAGGGTGACAAGTTCAACCGGCCCAATCTTCAAGGCACCCAGATCCCGGCTTGGAACAACCTCTCGTTGACGCTGGAGAACCTCGGCTTGCAGGTCGAGATCTACAACTGTTCGCCGATCACTCAATTGGACTGCTTCAGGAAGGCAACGCTGGAACAGGCGCTGGCCGATTTGACGTCGGTCAAGGCGGCGAACCTCCCGCCATTCCGCTCGACCCTCAACCGAGCTACTGTCTGATGCCACGCGGCAGGCCCTCGCCCATGTCCCTCAATGCAGATGAGCCATCCGTCGTTTCTTGAAGTGAAGGGCAGCGCCAGCCGCCACTGCGTAGTCGTGTTCTCTTCGTTCGCCTTGAGAGACTACGGTCCGGGGGCCTTTTCGTTCAGGCACTTCTTCGAGCCACACAGCAATTCGGCCGACCTGCTGTTCATCAAGGACTGGAAGAACCAGTGGTACAACCGCAGCCTGCGCGGGCTGGGCGACAGCTACGAGGAGGTCGCCTCGGCCCTGCGTGCCAGGCTCGAAGGCTACGAGAGTGTCTCGACCTTCGGTTCCTCGATGGGCGGATATGCCGCTCTGATGTTCGGTGATGAGATCGGGGCGCGCCGTGTCATCGCGGCATCGCCGCAGACATTCCTCAAGCAGCCCTACCCCAGGTACAAGCCGAAAATCCACTCCGGCGAGTACATTGACCTGCGGCAAAGGTGCTTCGCGACGGTCACGGACATCGACATCTTCATCGGCGAGGAGTGCCTGTTCGACATCTATCAGTGCCTGCCGTTCATGGACATGCCGAACGTCCACCTGCACTTCGTGCCGGATACCTTTCATGTGCCGGTGGAGCACTGGGGCCGCGTGGGCATCCTGACACGGCTGGCGACCAGCCTCTGCACGCAGAACGCCGATGGCTACATCGATAAGTTGAGCAATTCCTACGCTTGCTCCAAGGTCGCGCGCGGCCTGCGTCAGCCGTTGTTGTGTTCGCAGATCACAGACGCCGTCGAGGGCTACTTTCTGCAGCAGTACGGGCGAGCAGTCGATGCGCTGCGCAGGATCGTCGACATGGAGCCCGACTGGCTCGGTCCCAGGGCGCTGCTCGGCCAGTCGCTGCTGCGCAGCGGCGATGAAGCGGGCGCCTCGGCCGAATTCAAGTTGGTTTTCCAGAACAATGTGTGCATCGACGACTTCCACGCCGACTATGCGATGCTGCTGGCACGCTCGGGCGATGCACAGGCAGCCATCGATGTCGCCAAGCAGGCCGTCCGCCTCAACGCATCGAATAGCTCGATCTTCGCGACGCTCGAGTCGTTGTTCGGCGAGATGGGTCTTGCGGCTGGCGTAGCTGCGTGCAAGCCCTACACCAGCCCGCCGGCGCCGCCAGCTGCGTAGCACGGCATCTGCGCCTTCAACCATTCGCTATCGCTATGGACAACATACAACTCGACTTACCGACTTTCTCCGTCAAGCTGATGCAAGAGCCGGTCGCTCTGCTCGGCAAGGCGCTCGACGTCGCGACGGATGCCACCGTGGCGTCGGCCGTAACGGTCAAGATCCTGTCCGTCCCGGCCGGCGGTGTACGAGAGGCGCCGCTGATCGTGGCCTTCCACGGCTATGTGGATCAGTCCAAGCGGACACTGCCCGTGTTCGACGGAACGCAGTACCTGCCTGTGGTCGGCGGCAAGGCCGTTGTACTGTCGATCTTCGACAGCGCGCTGCAACTCGACCCTTCCATCAGCGTCGGATGGTTTCTTGGGACTGCCCAGGTCGATCTTCCCGCCGCGATCCGGGCCATGGTTGACCACCTGGTGGAGCGACTATCGCCCAGCCGGCTGGTGTTCGTCGCAGGCTCGACCGGCGCCCACGCTGCGCTTCACCATTCGGCACAGTATCCCGACTCGATCTGCATCGTCGCCAACCCGTTGACCAAGGTGACTGACTTCCACGCCGACAAAGTGTCTGCGTACCTGCGCCACGCCTGGCCCGGCCGCAAGTCGGAGGCGGTCTTCGATGGCCTGCGCGTCAATGACGCGGCTGCGGCCTACTCAAGGGGCTATGGGAACAAGGTGGTGGTGCTGCAGAACTGCACGGACCACTACTTCTTTGGCCCCATCTCACGCACGCTCGGACATTTGGGCGCCGGACTGACTCAGCAGCCACTGTCCGCGATGGTTGTCAGTGAGTTCTTTCCCACACACATCGGCCACACCTATCCGGCCGCGCCGCTGTTGCGCTGGGTGTCCGCGGCGGCATTCTCGTCCGGGCCCAGTCTGATCGACATCGCGCGGGGGGCCGCGCCCGCCGCCGTTGCGTATTCAGCTTCGCCTGCGCCGGCCGGTGGCGCAAAGGCGAACCAGCGCGACCTGCAGATTGCGTCGATGCTCTGAACGAGGAGACCAGCCATGGCGAGTCCAACCAATCCCTATAGCCAGTTGCCCAACACGGCTTTCTGGCGACGTGCAGTGTCCGACCGCCACTTCAGCGAGATGGAGCAGATCTCGCGAGGGGTGCGCCTGCATATGAGCGATCGCATCGCTACCGCAGGCAGCTGCTTTGCGCAGCACATCGGCCGCCACCTTCGCGGGCACGGCCTGCCTTACCTCGATATGGAGCCGCAGCCCGACTTCCTGACCAAGGAAGAGGCGCTGAACCACGGCTTCGGCATCTATTCATGCCGCTACGGAAACATCTACACCGTCAGGCAGCTCCGCCAACTGGTGCAGGAGGCACTGGGCGAGCGCACGCCGAAGGAGCGTGTGTGGACCAAGGGAGATCGCTACTTCGATGCGCTGCGCCCCAGCGTCGATCCGGTGGGCCACGACACGATTGACCGGGTGCTGCAGCTGCGCCGCAAGCATCTAGCCAAGGTGCTGGAGATGCTGCGGCAGGTCGATGTCTTCGTGTTCACGCTCGGCCTGACCGAGAGTTGGATCCTCAAGGAGGACGAGACGGCTTATCCGATGGCTCCGGGTACGATCTGCGGTACTTGGCAGCCCGAGAAGTACGCGTTCAAGAACTTCCGGTATCCGGAGATCTACGAGGATCTCGTCTGGTTCCGCCAGAAGCTCAAGTCCTTCAACAGCCGCGCACGCATGCTGCTCACCGTCTCTCCGGTTCCGCTGGTCGCCACCGCATCGGGAGAGCACGTGCTGCCGGCTACCGTCCACTCGAAATCCACGCTGCGCGCCGCGGCTGGCGACATGGCGAGGGACTTCGACGATGTCTACTACTTCCCTTCATACGAGCTGATCAGCGCGCATCAGGCGCGCGGTGCGTTCTACGACCCCGACTTGCGCACGGTCAACGACTTCGGTGTCAGGCTCGTGATGGACACCTTCTTCCAAGAATCCGGCCTGGGACAGCGCCGTCAGGCGGTCGACGAAAGCGACTCGGGGATCATCTGCGACGAGGAGCGGCTGGACCGGGCAGCCTGACCACCCGGGGACCGCAGCGGCTCAGGAGTCGAGCAGCTCCACTGTCCAGCCCGTTTCAGCGAGCGCGTCCGCAGCCAACACCTGGCCCGGCTGGCGACCGTCTAGTTGTGCCACGGCCAAGGCGATAGTCTTCGGTCCCTCGGTCGCACCGATGTAGACGGTCGCGGTACACGCGATCGTGGCGAACTGGCCCGACTCCTTCAGGCTGATTTGCCTTGCCGTGCCGCGGACCGGTTGGCCGTCGAGGTGCACGCGGGTGACATAGTTGCGCAGTGCACCGTGTTCGGCATGCTCGACATTGATCGAATAGCTGATTCGGACCCGACCGCCTGGGAATGCGTGGGTCTGGGCGAGGATCACCACGAACGCACCGCCGCTCGCCAGCCTGATCGGGGCGCCGAGTGATGCAGCAGCGATTGTCGGCCCGAACTTGGACTCCCGTTCGTCGACGACCAGGCGCGCGCCGACGCGTCCGGGCCTGTTGGCCTCTGTGTACTCAGCTGCCTCGTTGCACTCGACGCGGACGTTGCCAGCAGCCTCCCCGATCTTGACGAAGACGTTCGCCGTCGAACCGCCGAAGGCGATCGGGCGATTGCCGCCTATGTAAGCGTCGCCGCGATTTATCTTGATCAGCGTGAGCCGTCCGTCAAGCTGGTTCGCGACCACGCGCAGGTTGCCCGAGGCCTGTTCGCTGTCGCCGCCTTCGATCAGCGTGCCAGCGAAGTTCTTGACGCCGCTGCGGTCCCACGTGTTGCCTTCGATCACCTCGTTCATGGCGACCTTGCGGCCCGATGTCGTCAGGCGTGCGCACTGTGCAGATGCGTCGGGCCGAATGGCGAACTGCGTTCCCCGGATGACGAGGCTGTAGCTCTTTTCCCGCTGGATGTCACCGTTGATGTAGCTGTCACGGATCGCCGCGACCACAGACAGCCCATTCGCGAATGTCGGTCGGCCAGTGTCTGGGTCCGCGTCGCTGTCGGCGCCGAACTTGACCGCGTTCGACGCGCCGGCAAAGATGGTGCACCGGTCGAAGAAGACGCTCGAGCAACTCTTGGCCCACACCGTGGTCTCAGGCTTGCGAGCCATGGCCGGCGGCACGTGGAACACGCAGTCCGCAAACGAGATCCAGTTGTTGGAGAAGCGATTCAGCGGCAGTGCAGCAGTCGCCTCGTTGGCCTGAAACTGCAGCAGGTTCGCCATGTTCTCTGCGCCGTCCAGGTCAAAGTAGATGCCTTGGAAGTGCAGAAAGGCACAAGACCGAATCACGAGCGCGGCGTCCTCGCCGCCTGAGCCCGCATATGCCCAGCGCGTCTTGCGTTTGGTGACGTCGGCCGTGCCCTCGCCGCGAAACGTGATGCCGCGCAGGCTCTGCATCCGCACTCGATGGAAGCGGTAGTCGCCGGACGGCAGATCGATCTGGTGGCGAAAATTGTCGTTCGCGTTGCCCGCATGGGCGTAGTCGATTGCGGCCTTCAGCGCCGCGGTGTCGGCATCCGCGTTGCCGACACCGATTGTTCCAGCGACCTCGAAGTCGCGAAGGCTGACGCGGGGACCAGGCCGTTGCGCAGCCGGATTCGCAGCAGCCGCTGCGCCCGGCATGGCCCAGCCGGCCAGCGTCGCCCCTGCGGCCGCGCCGGCCAGCTGGCGCCGTCGCATGCGCAAGCCGATGAGTGGTTCGATAGGTGCTTGATTGCTCACTTCTCAATCTCCTTGACGCCGCGCCAGTCCGGATGATTGACCCGAATCCATGGTCGCGATGCGATCCGAAGGTAGCATTGCCACCGTGCGCCGAAAAGCCGGCCACATGAAGCCGCTCTCCCTTGCAGAACCTCGGTCAGCGCACACCGCACCACTAGACTTGCCCCATGGAAGAAGGTTTCATGCGATGAAGAAAGCGCTCATCACCGGCGTCACTGGACAGGACGGCTCCTACCTCTCCGAACACCTGCTGGCGCAGGGCTACGAGGTCCATGGGATAAAGCGCCGCGCCTCGTTGTTCAATACCGAGCGGGTCGACCACATCTACGAGGACCGGCACGTCGAGCAACAGCGCTTTGTGCTGCACTACGGCGATCTCACTGACAGCTCCAACCTCACGCGCATCTTGGCGGAAGTCCGCCCGGACGAGATCTACAACCTCGGCGCACAGTCGCACGTCGCTGTCAGTTTCGAGATGCCGGAGTACACGGCCGATGTCGACGCGATCGGCACGCTGCGATTGCTCGAGGCGATCCGATTCCTTGGCCTCGAGAAGACCACGCGCTTCTACCAGGCGTCGACCAGCGAGCTGTTTGGTCGTGTCACGGAAACCCCTCAGTCCGAGTCGACACCGTTCCATCCTCGCAGCCCTTACGGTGTCGCCAAGCTCTACGCCTACTGGATCACCGTCAACTACCGCGAGGCGTACGGCATGTATGCCTGCAACGGCATCTTGTTCAACCACGAGAGCCCGCGTCGCGGCGAGACCTTCGTCACGCGCAAGATCACGCGCGGCTTGGCGAATATCGCGCAGGGACTGGAGAAGTGCTTGTACATGGGCAACCTCGACGCCCTGCGCGACTGGGGCCATGCGAAGGACTACGTGCGCATGCAGTGGATGATGCTGCAGCAGGAGCATCCCGAGGACTATGTCATCGCCACTGGCAAGCAGTATTCGGTGCGCGAGTTCATTCAATGGTCGGCGGCTGAGTTGGGCGTCACGCTTCGCTTCGAAGGGAGCGGGGTCGGCGAGAAGGCGTATGTCGCGTCCATCAATGGCGACAGGGCACCGGCACTCAAAGTAGGCGACTGCGTGGTGGCGGTGGACGCACGCTACTTCCGCCCGGCCGAGGTCGAGTCGCTGCTCGGTGATCCCGGCAAAGCGAAGGCGAAGCTGGGCTGGATTCCCGAGATCACGGCTCAACAAATGTGCGCCGAAATGGTTGCCGAGGATCTGAAGATTGCTCGCCGATTGGCATTCTTAAAGTCACACGGCCACGAGGTGGCAGTCTCGCGCGAGGCGGGGACATGATCAATACGTCCGAAACCGTCTATGTGGCAGGGCACCGAGGGATGGTGGGGTCGGCCATTGTGCGCAGGTTGCAGAGCTTGGGTTACGGGCGCGTCGTGACCGCGGGCCGCCCCGAGCTGGATCTCACCTCGCAGGCCGAAGTCAAGGCGTTCTTCGCGGCGCAGCGCATCGATCGGGTGGTGCTCGCCGCCGCCAAGGTTGGCGGCATCCATGCCAACCAGATCTACCCAGCCGAGTTCATCTACGAGAACCTGATGATCGAGGCCAACGTCATCCACGCTGCCCACATGGCGGGCGTTCAGCGCCTGCTATTCCTCGGCTCATCTTGCATCTACCCCCGGATGGCCGAGCAGCCCATGCGCGAGGATGCGCTGCTCACGGGCACGCTCGAAGCCACCAACGAGCCGTATGCGGTAGCAAAGATCGCAGGCATCAAGCTATGCGAAAGCTACAACCGGCAGTTCGGTCGCGATTACCGCAGCGTCATGCCGACGAACCTCTACGGCCCCAACGACAATTTCCAGGTCGACAATTCGCATGTGATTCCGGCGCTTCTGCGGCGGTTCCATGAGGCGGTGTACTCTGGCGCCGGTGAAGTGGTGATCTGGGGCAGCGGCAAGCCGATGCGCGAGTTTCTACACGTCGATGACATGGCTGCGGCGAGCGTGCACGTGATGCTGCTGGACGAGGCGGCCTACCGTGCTCACACCCTGCCGGTGCTTTCGCACATCAATGTCGGCTCCGGCGTTGAGTGCACGATCCGCGAGCTGGCCGAGACGGTCGCCCGCGTGACCGGTTTCCAGGGGCATCTGGTTTTCGATGCCGATAAGCCCGACGGCGCGCCACGCAAGCTGATGGACGTTTCGAGGCTGAAGGCGCTGGGCTGGCAGGCTGGCATCGGCCTGGAAGATGGATTGCGCGACACCTACCGCTGGTTTGTTGAACACCACGCCGAGGCGCGGTTGAATTGAGGAGGGTGCAGATGGCGGTCCCCATGAGTGCAGACAAAGGTTCCGCGACCGCGCCCGCCGTGAGCGTGGTCATGCCCTCGATGAACCAGGTGATCTTCCTGGCCGACGCCGTACGCAGCGTGCTCACGCAGGAAGGGCCGGCGACCGAGCTGGTGGTGATGGATGGTGGGTCGGATGACGGCAGCCAGGCACTGTTGGCCGACCTGGCCAAAGAGTTTCCAGGGCGGCTGCGTTGGGCCTCAGGCCCCGATAACGGACCTGCGGAGGCCGTGAACGAGGCCGTTAGGCGTACGCGGGCGCCGTTGGTCGGCTGGCTGAACTCCGATGACCTCTACACTCCCGGCGCGGTCGCGCGAGCCGCCGCTCACCTGGCCTCGCACCCGGATCATGTGATGGTGTATGGGCACGGCGACCATGTCGATGGTGAAGGTGCGTTCATCGAGCGCTATCCCTCGCGGACACCGACTGCGTACTTGTCCGAGTGGGTCGACGGCTGCCACATCTGCCAGCCGACGGCCTTCTTCCGGCGCGCAGCGTTCGACGCTGTCGGAGGGCTGGACTCGGGCTTCCGAGCTTCGTTCGACTACGAGTTGTGGCTGCGGCTGTTCAAGGCCTATCCGAAGGGCGTGGGTTTCATCAACGAAGTCCAGGCCTGCTCACGACTGCATGCCGGGAGTATCACGACGCGCTTTCGCGAACGTGTTGCGTTCGAGGGCATGGAGGTTGTCCGCCGTCACCTGGGGCCGGCGCCTGCCCATTGGCTGCTCACGCATGTGGACGAACTGTGCGCGATCCACCCATTCCTGCCGGGGGGCCTCTCACTGCGCGCTCGATGCGAAGTGCTGGCCGCTCGCGCCGCTCCCTATCTGGACTCAGAGGGGATTGGCTTCCTGCACCGACGACTCGCCACCGACCCGCGCCTGGCCCTGGCAACCGAGACTGTCCATGTCGGCGTTCACGCTGACGGATGGGCCGGGCCGAGCCTGGACATACGCGTTCAGCAAGGGCCGGCGCCGGTTCGCGAGATTCGCCTGGGCTGCCGCCAGCAGACGCCCGGTGGTGGCCGGCGCCTGACGATCGGCATCGTCACGCCGGATGGGAAGGCGGACGAGCTGAGGGTCGACGGTAACGGAGCCTTTGAGTTGGTGCTGCCGGTGGCCGACAGGCGCCCTGGCGCCCGGTCGGTGCTGCGCGTGTATACCGAAGGCGGCTTCGTGCCCGCGCTGGTCGAACCCTCTGCCGATCGCCGCGAACTGGCCTTCCGAGTCGAGTCCTGTCGTGTGATGGGCTGAGCGCAGATGTGCCTCAGCATCGGTGTCGCTCGATCGCTTCCTCGTCGCAGACGATGTCGTCCAGCGCCCATTGCTCGCGCTCGATCGCAGCTAGCGCAGGTGCCTTGGCAGCCTGCACGACGGGCGTGACGACTGATTGGAGTTCGGTCGCGGGCCACCCGTCCGTCGGTGACTGGTGATCGATGCCGGCATAGTGCTTCAGAAACACTCGCATGACGTGGTCCACCCCCCCCCCGTGACAGAACGCAGGTCCGGTTCGAAGTACGCGCCGCGCGAGGGTGTGCCGGTGACGATCTCGTAGCTTGGGAAATAGTCTGCACCGTCTGCTTCGCTGGTGAACGCCCCGGCCGCGGCACGCAGCACTGACTTGCTGTGGACGGTGGAGACAAGCACGTGGCGATCCTCGTAGGTGGCGATCAGGGGCACCGGTGACACGGTGATGATCAGTCTTGCCTGCGGGTTGACCGATCTCAGCCTGCGCGCGAAGCCGCGCAGGTCTGCAAGAACCTCGTCAGCGCCGAAGTTGACGAATTCATACTGTTCGGCATTGAAGCCACCGGCCGCCACGCCCGGGGCCAAGGGGAACATCGCGCCGTCGGCTCTGCGCCGCCAGCCCTCCGTCAGGCCGAGCGTGAAGACGAAAACCTCAAGTTCGCTGAACAGCCGGCGCACCTGGGTGAGGTGTCTGGTGGTGGCTGCGGCCGTCAGTTGGGCATTGGCGAAACCATCCGGCTCGATTTGCGGCCTGAACGGGTCGACGAAGCGCCCATCCTCACGTTTCCACGCCCGGTCAAGGGGCTGGAAGTCACCGTGCGCGCGATCGAACAACTGGACGAGCTGACGTGCGGTGTAGATGTTGCCGTAGCGCGCCGAGTAGACACCGAACCCACGTCGCTTGCGTTCTTCGGGCGACATGCCCTGGGGTTCATCGACGACGAAGTAGTTGAAACTTGCTCGTTGTAGCGTGCGGGCAATGTGCTGCGCAAAACAGCTGCCGGCGGTGGCCACTCGGGTCGAGCGGTTCAGTTTGAAGCTGGTGTGCACGACGGGGTCCAGCTCGGACGCGGGAATTCCCGCGACAGCACGTCGCCAGAAGTGGTGGTCCGGCAGGTCGGCATACGGGCTGGTTGGCGTCTTGTTGATGCCCTTGTCGGTACGTCCCGCGATTGGCGTCAAGTGCTTGCCGATGGTGCCGGCCAGCTTCGCCAAGCCGCTCTGGCGCTCGCGTACGAAGCGGGTCAGGCCTTGATAAGCTTCACCGTCGACGCGGTCGCACCGCAAGTTGGCTCTGCCGGCGCGGTTGAATGTTGCGTAGGACGCGCTGACGAAGTCCGGCAGATTCATCGTGAGCACCGGCTGCGCGTCCGGGCAGTGGCCGCGGTCAAGCTTGTAGACGAAACTGCCGCCTTCGACGCCCGACGCGCGCGCCACGGACGGGTAAACGGGCCACACCGGCCAGCGTGCCAGTCCGTCTTCTACCCAGGCTGCGGCCCCGGTAATCGGATCGATGCCTTCGCGTCGCAGGGCCACCGCCACCATGTCGGCCAGCGCGCCGATCTTCGGATGATTCACGGTATGCATGAAGCAGCCGCGCGCGCGCCAGCCGTCCAACAGCGGTGCCATGGCCAGGCCGGCACGACGACCATGTTCGACGAGCACGCGCTCGGAGGCCAAGTGATAGTTGTGGAACCCAAGGTGATCGAACACCTCTCCGGTGAATAGCTGCACGGCTTGGTCCACATTGAGGCCGGCACTCCACGCCCAGAACGCCAGCGAGGATTGGTATTCACCCATCGGTCCTTGCAGGTAGCCGCCGGCGGCATTAGCGACGTAGACGCAATCCGGATGGTAGCCGGCGTAGTTCAGCGGCGGCAACTGGCGCACCTTGCCTGCCAGCTTTGGCATCCGCTTAGTGATGGCCTGGGTCAGCTCGCCCACCATCTGTATCCACACGAGGTCGGCCTTTGCGACCGCTGCCTCCAGGTCGAATTCGCCACTTCGAACGCGATGCAGGAAGCCCGGCGTGGTCTCGTGGGTCTGTATCGTGGCGTCGCCGGTCATGGCCTGGACCACCCGGCCCAGGCCGGCTGCCTGGCAGTTGCCGAAGATCACCAGCTTCAGCGACGAGCGGCCTTCGTGGCGCCAAGTGGCAGTCGTCGGTGCGGAAGCTGGCTCACGCATCTGCATGCTGCGCGCAAACCGGCCGCTGAGCCGGAACTCCTGTGAACGCAGCAGGGCTTCGACCAGTTTGGCCTCGTCCGCCAGCCTCATGTGGGAGGCAATGCCCGATTCCGATTCCGGGTCGCGGCCGAGGATCAGCCGAAAACCCCAGATAACAGCGTCGCGTGTAATCGCCATTGCGGCCTCGCCTGCGTCAGCGCAGAACGTTGACCGCGTTCAGCACAGGGTACGTGATCGAGAACACGACATTGAGGAACTTCTGCAGCTCGGCGATTGGTGCGTTGCTGACATAGACAATGTCCCGGTGGCGCATCGGAAAGCCCTGCATGGCGAAAAAGCTGCGCGGATCGGACAGGTCCAGCCGGTAGACAACTGGTACCAACCCATCAGGAGTCGCCGCCACAGGTTGGCGCGGCCAGTCGAGCGTGGCGAGAGGCTCGAAGCGGAATATGAAGACGCCACGGGGATCCGAACGGTTGTCTGTCAGGCCACCGATTCGGCCCATGGCCTGCGCCAGCGTGATGCCCTGTGCTTCGAACGGCACCTCGTCCTGCTTACCTGTTGCGCCGAGAGCGATGAAGCTCAGCGGCTGGAACAGCGCGGTGACCACATCGCCCGGGCGCAACGCAACATTCTGGCGCGGATCACGGATCACCAGATCGAGCGGCAGCGCGTGATATCGCGTTCCACGTGTGAGTTGCAAGGACGTCTTGCCCACAGGTTGGCGTACGCCGCCGGCCGCCGCGAGGGCGTCGAGCAGGCGTTCCCCACCCGCAGTCAGCGGCATGCGCACATTGGCGTTGACCTCGCCGACCACGGTCACCGTCGATGAGATGTTCTGCAACACGCGAACCAGCACCTGAGGCTGGTTGGCCTTGCCTTTCAAACCTTGCACGATGCCAGCAGACACCGCGGCGGGCGTCAGCCCGGCAGCCGAGATACGTCCGGCGAAAGGTACCGAGATCAGGCCCTCACGGTCGACCATTTGCGCCGGCAGCGGCACAGGTACCGCAGTGGAGGTCAGACGCGGGTCCGCGCTTGCCGTTCCGAACAGAGCAGCCGGCGGTGTTTCCCAGATTGTGACTTCGACGGTATCGCCAGGACCGATCAGCTGGGCTGATGGCGCCTGATCGCCGAGTGTCTCCGAGAATAGCTGCAGCTTCTGTTTGTCAACCAGCTGGCGCACGACACCGTCATCGATGTCGACGACTTGCACCACGCCAGAGTTGGGCGCTGCCGTTTCGGACGTGCCCTGCACGATGGTCTTGGCGTTCGGGCCCGACCTCGGCATTTCGCTGCAGGCTCCGAGCGCCAGGGAGAACGACAGGGCGGCCAGTCGATAGGACAGAGACATTGGCAGGAAGACAGGCATCAGGCGGGAGGTTGACGATCGGCGTCGCCATCGATAGTTGAGCCCGCGCCGGGAGGGCGGGACGGGAAGAGGCGCCAACTTTAACCTACGGGCCGCTCAGTTCCGTTGGGGGGGTCTGGCCTTGCTGCTGCAAGGCATTGATCACTCTGTGACTGCTGTACCACAGCGACGCAGCGAATCCGCCGAATTGCATCTCTAGAATGTCGATGTGCTCGTATTCCTGTTGGCGTTCGCTGTTTCCGCTGGGGTGGCTTTACTCTTGGTTCGTTCGTCGCATTTGCACGGACGGCATTCGGGCGACCACGATTTCGACAAACCGCAAGGGATTCACACTGAGGCCGTGCCGCGGATTGGCGGTTTGGCTATTGTGCTCGGGCTCGTCGCCGCTGCAGTGACGATGTGGTGGGAAGTCGGCCATGACGAGTCGCGATTCGCGTTCACCTTACTGGCCTGCTCCTCTGTGGCATTCGTGGCCGGCTTCGTGCAAGACCTGACCGAGGCGCTGACGCCGCGCGGGCGCCTGATAGCGACGGCGCTGTCTGCTGCAATTGCCTACTACTGGATGGGTGCGGGCATCCGTAACACGGACATACCCGGCATCGACTGGATCGTTTCCTTTGGGTTCGGGTCGCTCGCAGTCAGCGTGCTTGCCGTGTCGGGAATAGCCAACGCCATCAACATCATCGATGGGCTGAATGGGCTGGCGTCGATGTGCGTGGCGCTGATGCTGGCGGCGATTTCGTACGTGGCCTTTCAGGTGTCGGACGCATTGATTTCGTGGCTTGCGCTGGCGGGTGTCGGTGCAGTGCTTGGCTTGTTCCTCTGGAACTTTCCTCGCGGATTGATCTTCCTTGGCGACGGCGGCGCCTACTTCTTGGGCTTCTATGTGTCCGAGCTGTCGATCCTGTTGCTCGCGCGAAATCCGCTCGAGGTTTCGCCGTTCTTTCCGCTGCTTGTCTGTATCTATCCGATATTCGAGACTTTGTTCTCCATCTATCGTCGCTGGATCCTTAGATCCATACCGCCCAGCGTACCGGACGGCATCCATCTGCATTCGCTGATCTATCGGCGAGTGATGCGTTGGGCCGTGGGTGGTCGCACTGCGCGGGAAATGACACTGCGCAATTCGATGTCCTCGCCCTACCTCTGGCTGCTGTGCATGTTCTCGGTCGTGCCTGCCGTCCTCTTCTGGGACAGCACGGCGGTACTGGCAGCTTTTTTGATCATCTTTGTCGCCAGCTACCTGATGCTGTACTGGCGCATCGTGCGCTTCAAGGCGCCGCGCTGGATGTTCTACAGACGCTGAGGCGGCATTGACCACTGCGCCGACAGTGTGTCGGCGGGGGGAACGAAGCTGATCACGTTACCTCGGGGCGTTCGGGCTCCGGCGCGCGTAGTTCTGCTCGACCCAGTCGCGGTAGCCGCCACTCTGCACCTCGGCCACCCAATCGGCATGGTCCAGGTACCACTGCACGGTCTTGCGGATGCCGCTCTGGAAGGTCTCTGCCGGCCGCCAGCCGAGCTCGCGCTCGATCTTGCGGGCGTCGATGGCGTAGCGGCGGTCGTGCCCGGGGCGGTCTGCCACATGGGTGATCAGGCGCTCATAGGGCCCGGCGGGATCTGGGCGCAGTTCGTCGAGCAGGGTGCAGATGGAGCGCACGATGTCGATGTTGGCCTGTTCGTTCCAGCCGCCGATGTTGTAGGTCTCGCCCAGCTGGCCACCAGCCAACACCGCGCGGATACCGCTGCAGTGGTCGCTCACATACAGCCAATCGCGAATTTGCTGGCCATCGCCATAGACCGGCAGCGGCTTGCCCGCCAGGGCGTTGACGATCATCAATGGGATCAATTTCTCCGGGAAGTGATACGGCCCGTAGTTGTTCGAGCAGTTGGTCGTGACCACCGGCAGGCCGTAGGTGTGGTGCCAGGCCCGCACCAGGTGGTCGCTGGCGGCCTTGCTCGCGGAGTACGGGCTGTTCGGCTCGTAGGCGTGGCTTTCGGTGAAAGCCGGCGCCCCCGGCGCCAAGCTGCCGTAGACCTCGTCGGTGCTGACGTGGTGGAAGCGAAAGGCTTCACGCTCGCCGCTGGGCAAAGTGGCCCAGTGCGCGCGCGACGCCTCCAGCAGCGTGAACGTGCCCTGCACATTGGTGCGCATGAACTCGGCAGGGCCATGGATGCTGCGGTCCACATGGCTCTCGGCTGCAAAGTGGACAATGGCGCGGGGCCGATGGCGGGCCAGCAGGCTGTCCAGCAATGCGCGGTCGCCGATATCGCCGCGCACGAAGACGTGGCGGGGATCGCCTGTCAGCGATTCGAGGTTGCGCAGGTTGCCGGCGTAGGTCAGGGCGTCCAGGTTGAGCACCGGTTCATCGCCGGCAGCCAACCAATCCAGCACGAAGTTGCTGCCGATGAAGCCGGCGCCGCCGGTGACCAGAATCATGCCCGCATCCCTGAAAAGCCGCGTCGTGGGCGGTGGTTTGTCGAATAACCCGGTAAAGACCCCAGGTGCGAAAGTGTAGTCGCCCGGTGTAGCTGCGATAATGTTGGGTGATGACATCAGACCCCCAGGCCTTCGTGGCCCCAGCCGACGAGGCCCCTCCCCCCGCACGTTTCGACACCCTGCCGCTGGATCCCAAGCTCCTGCGCGCGGTCGCCGACCAGGGCTACATGAGCATGACGCCGATCCAGGCGAAGGCGATTCCCATCGTCCTGGAGGGCCGGGACGTGATGGGCGCCGCCCAGACCGGCACCGGCAAGACGGCCGCGTTCTCGATCCCGTTGCTGCAGAAGATGATGCGGCACGAGAACTCCAGCGCCTCCCCGGCGCGCCACCCGGTGCGTGCGCTGGTGCTGGCCCCCACGCGGGAGCTGGCCGATCAAGTGGCCAACAACGTCAAGGCCTATGCCAAGCACTGCAACCTGCGGGCGGCGGTGGTCTTCGGCGGCATCGACATGAAGCCGCAGACGCTGGAGCTCAAGGCCGGCGTCGAGATCCTGATCGCCACGCCGGGCCGCCTGTTGGATCACATCGAGGCCAAGAACGCGGTGCTGAACCAGGTCGAGTACGTGGTGCTCGACGAGGCCGATCGCATGCTCGACATCGGCTTCCTGCCTGACCTGCAGCGCATCCTGAGCTACCTGCCCAAGCAGCGCCAGACGCTGCTGTTCTCGGCCACCTTCTCGCCGGAAATCAAGCGCCTGGCCAACAGCTACCTGCAGGATCCCATCCTGGTGGAGGTCGCCCGCCCGAATGCCACGGCCACCAACGTCGAGCAGCGCTTCTTCAGCGTGGGTGACGACGACAAGCGCCGTGCCGTGCTGCACCTGCTCAAGGAGCGCGGCATCACCCAGTCGCTGGTGTTCGTCAATTCCAAGCTGGGCGCCGCCCGCCTGGCCCGCTCGTTCGAGCGCGACGGCCTGCGCACCTCGGCCCTGCACGGCGACAAGTCGCAGGACGAGCGACTCAAGGCGCTGGCCGCCTTCAAGGCCGGCGAAGTGGATCTGATGGTCGCCACCGACGTGGCCGCGCGCGGCCTGGACATCGTCGACCTGCCGGCAGTCTTCAATTTCGATGTCCCGTTCAACGCCGAAGACTATGTGCACCGCATCGGCCGAACCGGCCGGGCCGGCGCCTCGGGTCTCGCGTTCACACTGGTCACCCGGAACGATGCGCGCCTGATCGGTGACATCGAGAAGCTGATCAAGAAGAAGATCGATCTCGACCCGCTGGAACTCGACGACGAGCGCTCGCGGCCCCCCGCCCGGCGGCCGCTGCGTGACGACGACCGACCGGCTCGCACCGAAAGCCGTGCGCCGGCCAGCCCCGCCGTGGCCGGCCCGTCGCCGCGCCGCTACGAGCCCCGTGCGGCCTCCCGCGACCCGTTCTTCGACAAGCCCTACGAGGCGCGTGCCAGTGACGAGCCCGCGGCCTGGGAGCGCAGTGCCCCCTCGGTGCCGGCGCCGACACGCCTGTCGCCCAACATCCGCCCGAAACGCAAGGTCGCGGCCTTGCTGGGCGGCGCCGCCAAGGCGTGATGCCGCGCGCCGGCTGGCGCCTGGCGTTTGCCGCCGCGCTGGTTGGCATCTTCGTCATCGCCCTGCTGCCCACGGGCATGGGCGAGCCGCTGTTTCCCCAGGTCGACAAGTTTCAGCACGCCATGGCGTTCGGTGCACTGTGGATCCTGGGGGCGCGTGCCGGTTGCCGCCCCGGCTGGGCCTTGGGTGCCGGCCTGCTGGCCTACGGCGTGGCCATCGAACTGGCCCAGGGCCTGACGAGCTACCGCGACGCCTCGGCCGCCGATGTCATGGCGGACCTGGCCGGCATGGCGCTGGCGGCGTGGTGGCTCAGGCGGCCAACCACATGAACACGGCCGGCAGCTTGTCCGGCATGGGCATGCGACCGGCCCGTTGAACCTGGCGCCTCCAGGCCTCCACCGTCTTCGACTCGCACCAGCCCCCGGCCGAGGTCAACCCGCAGGCCACCGCCAGGCGGGTCGACGGTTGCAACTGCTGGCACAGCGCCTGCAACAGCGCCTCGTTGCGGTAGGGCGTCTCGATCACCAGCTGGGTCTGCCCCTCGCGGCGCGAGCGCTGCTCCAGTTCGCGCACGCGGGCCTGCCGTTCGGCCGGCGCCTGCGGCAGGTAGCCCTCGAAGGCAAACCGCTGGCCGTTCAGGCCGCTGGCAGCGAGCGCCAGCGTCAGGGAGCTGGCACCCGCCAGCACCTCCACCCGCAGGCCATGTGCATGTGCGGCGGCCACCAGGCCCGCGCCGGGATCGGCAACCGCCGGCAGGCCCGCGTCGGACAGCAGGCCCACCTCGTGGCCAGACAGCGCGGGGGTCAGCACGGCCTGCCACACGGCGTCCGGCACCGTGTCGCCACTGCCCTTGCGGGGGCGGGGCAATTCCTGGATGTCCAGTGCCTGCAGCGGCTGACCCAGTGGGTGCACGGCATCGACCCGTTTCAGGAAGGAGCGTGCCGTCTTGGCGCTTTCGACCACCCAGTGGGTCAGGCTGGCGGCGCGCCGCAGCACCTGTTGGCTCAAGATGGCGTCGATGGGCTCGGGCTCGGCACCCAGGTCCAGGGCGTTCGGCACCAGCACGAGGCGGCCGGTGGTCGAGGGTGCGCTCACGGCGTCGTGCCCGCGAGCAACACCGGGTCCAGCCCCGCGGCGCGCAACAACTCGCAGGTGCGGATCAGCGGCAGGCCGACCAGGGCGGTCGGGTCGTCGGAGTCGATGGCGCTGAGCAGGGCGATGCCCAGCGTCTCGGACTTCGCACTGCCGGCGCAATCGTAAGGTTGCTCCAGCCGCAGATAACGCTCGATCTCGGCGTCGCCCAGGGTGCGAAAGCGCACCCGCACGGGCGCCAGCAGGGCCCGCTCGAAACCGGCGTCGGCGCGCACCACGGCCACCGCGGTCTGGAAGACGATCTCGCGCCCGCTCATCGCACGCAACTGGGCCACCGCGCGCTCGTGGGTGCCGGGTTTGCCGATCGGCTGGCCATCCACATCGGCCACCTGGTCGGAGCCGATGACCACGGCGCCGGCACCCGCCTGGCGGGCCACCGCGCGGGCCTTGGCCAGCGCGAGTCGCAACGCCAGCGCGGCCGGGGCTTCGCCGGCAAGCGGCGTCTCGT
The DNA here is from genome assembly GCA_018780145.1 of Vitreoscilla sp. Lineage (GTDB taxonomy): Bacteria > Pseudomonadota > Gammaproteobacteria > Burkholderiales > Burkholderiaceae_C > Ideonella. The sequence goes on from JADMKA010000051.1 coordinate 54,237, forward strand.
CGACCTCAGGTGCGCTCACCTCGAACGGCACATGCAGGCGCTCCAGCAACTCCCGGCGATAGCGCGAGGTCGAGCCGAGGATCAGGCGCAAGGCGGGGGAGGGGGCTCCGGTCATGGGCGGATTGTCCCATCGGGCACGGGCCGCAACCGGGCCGTACACTGGCGCCATGAGTGTCAAACCCGTCGATCCGTTGCGGCTGGATGTCGCCGCGCTGGCCGCCGAACACGGCGAGCAGGGGGGGCATTGGCCGCTGGTGGACCTTGAACGCCTGGCTGAATCGGTACTGCCCGGCGAGACCCCGGGCGCCCAGGTGCACTGGCAGGTCGAGGGAGATCTGCGGCCCCAGGCCGGGTCGGCCCCGGAAATCTGGATGCACCTGACCGCGCAGGCCGGTCTGGCGATGCGCTGCCAGCGTTGCCTTGGGGCTGTGCCCGTGCCGCTCGATCTGGACCGCTGGATCCGTTTCGTGCCGGACGGCAGCCAGGCCGAGACCCTGGACGCCGAGCTGGAAGACGACGTGCTGGAACTGCAGCGCTGGATGAACCTGCGCGAACTGGTCGAGGACGAGTTGCTGCTGGCCTTGCCTCTGGTGCCGCGGCACGATGCTTGCCCCACGCCCTTGCCGATGCCGGCCGACGACGAGCCGGCCGGCGAGGCACCGCCGGCCCATCCCTTTGCGGCATTGGCCCAACTCCGCAAGAAGCCGGACGCCTGAAATGGGGGCGCCCGGTGCCGGGGCACCGGCCCGGCGCTCGGCTGAGCCGGCGGGGCCCGGGTCGCCATGACGGGGCCGACCGTGGTACACTCGCGGGCTTTCCCGGAATGGCGCCAATGGTATGGGGCTGCCGTCCGGCTTGTCCAACATGTGCGGGTGTCGGTCTGTGTGTCGCGTCGGGGCTCTCCCGATCCGAGGCCGGGCAGGGCACCGCAGCGTGCCGCACGATGCGGTGCCCCAGGAGCGTCCCATGGCTGTCCAGCAAAACAAGAAGTCGCCGTCCAAGCGCGGCATGCACCGTTCGCACAACGCGCTGGTTCAACCCGGCACGGCGATCGAATCCACCACGGGCGAGACGCACCTGCGTCACCACATCAGCCCGACCGGTTTCTACCGCGGCCGCAAGGTGTTGAAGACCAAGGCCGACGCCTGATCTTCCGCCCGCAGTCGGGTTGGCGCATGCCTGCCCCCGTGAACAGCCGAACACAATGCCGCAGTCGATGATCTGCGGCATTTGCCATTCCAGAACGTGCCGCACGCGCTCAAACTGACGCCCCTGGATCGGGTTCGCATCTCCATCGACTGCATGGGGGGCGACCATGGCCCGTCGGTCATCCTGCCGGCGTGCAAGGATTTCCTCGACGCCCACCCCGACGTCGACATGCTGCTGGTCGGCACCACCGAGGCCCTGGCCCCTGCGGCGCGGTGGCCGCGCTGCACCCTGGTGACCGCCACCGAGATCGTGGCGATGGACGACCCGGTCGAGGTCGCCTTGCGCCGCAAGAAGGACTCCTCCATGCGGGTCGCCGTCAGCCAGCTGAAGGCTGATCTGGAAGGGCGGACCCGGGCCGATGTTTGCGTCTCCGCCGGCAACACGGGCGCGCTGATGGCCATCTCGCGCTATGTGCTGAAGACGCTGGAAGGCATCGACCGGCCGGCCATCGCCTCGGTGATTCCGAACGAGCAGCCCGGCTTCACCACCATGCTGGACCTGGGCGCCAACGTGGACTGCAGCGCCGAGCACCTCTTGCAGTTCGCTGTCATGGGCAGCGCGCTGGTGGCGGCTGTCGAAGGCAAGCCCGAGCCCACCGTCGGCCTGCTGAACATCGGCTCCGAGGTGATCAAGGGCAGCGAAGTCATCAAGCAGGCCGGGGAGTTGCTCCGCGCCGCGGGTGCCGCAGGCGTGCTGAACTACCACGGCAACGTGGAGGGCAACGACATCTTCAAAGGCACGGTCGACATCGTCGTCTGCGACGGATTCGTCGGCAACGTGGCCCTGAAGACCAGCGAGGGCCTGGCCTCCATGCTGAGTCACTTCATGCGCGAGGAGTTCAAGCGCCACTGGTGGGCCAAGATCGCGGCGGTGGTCGCGTTGCCGGTCCTGAAGCACTTTCGCGCGCGCTTCGACCCGCGCGGCTACAACGGCGCTGCGCTGCTGGGCCTACAGGGCCTCGTGTTCAAGAGCCACGGTTCGGCCGATGCCTTCGCCTTCGGCCGTGCGCTGTCTCGGGCTTATGATGCGGCTCGCAACCGCCTGCTCGAACAGGTGCATGAACGCATCGTCGAGACCCTGCAGGCCGCACCCGCCCAGCCCGGTGACGAGCCGGTGCGCCCCGCCGCCTAGACCTCCGTGCCCGACCGCATTCCCACCTTCCGTTACTCGCGTATCACCGGCACCGGCAGCATGTTGCCGCCCCGCCGCGTGAGCAATGCCGACCTGGCCGCCCAACTGGCTGAACGCGGGTTGGAAACCTCCGACGAGTGGATCGTCGAACGCACCGGCATCCGTGCCCGGCGCTTCGCCGACCCGTCGGTCTGCTCCAGCGATCTCGGCGTCGAGGCCGCACGCCATGCGCTGCAGGCCGCGGGGCGCAGTGCCGAGGACGTGGATCTGATCATCGTCGCCACGTCCACCCCGGACATGGTGTTCCCTTCCACGGCCACCATCGTCCAGCGCAAGCTGGGTGTGCAGGGCTGCCCGGCCTTCGACCTGCAGGCGGTGTGCTCGGGTTTCGTCTACGGGCTGTCGGTGGCCGACGCGATGATCCGTTCCGGCGCCGCAAGCTGTGCGCTGGTGATCGGCGCCGAGGTGTTCTCGCGCATTCTCGATTTCAACGACCGTACCACCTGCGTGCTGTTCGGCGATGGCGCCGGTGCGGTGGTGCTGGAGGCCTCGGCCGAGCCCGGCATCCTGGCCACCCGCCTGCATGCCGACGGGCAGCACATGGACATCCTCTGCACGCCGGGCACGGTGTCTGGCGGCCAGATCCTCGGCGACCCGCTTCTCAAGATGGATGGCCAGGCCGTGTTCAAGCTGGCCGTGAGGGTGCTCGACGAAGTGGCTCGCGAGGTGCTCGAAGCCGCCGGCCGCACCGCCGCCGACATCGACTGGCTGATCCCCCACCAGGCCAACATCCGCATCATGCAGGGCACGGCGCGCAAGCTGAAGGTCCCGCTCGACCACGTGGTGGTGACCGTGGATGAGCACGGCAACACCTCCGCCGCGTCCATCCCGCTCGCGCTGGACCATGCCGTGCGTTCCGGCCAGATCCAGCGCGGCCACACGCTGATGCTCGAGGGCGTTGGCGGCGGCTTCACCTGGGGCGCCGTCCTGCTCGATTTCTGAGCCCGGCCGACCACAACTTTCGCCAGATGGTGTTTCGATGAGTTCGTTCGCATTCGTCTTTCCCGGGCAGGGCTCGCAGGCCGTCGGCATGCTCGACGCCTGGGGCGACCACCCCGCCGTCCGCCAGACGCTGGCCGAAGCCTCCGCGGCGTTGGGCGAGGATCTCGGGGCCCTGATCCATGCCGGCCCGAAGGAACAGCTGGACCTGACCACCAACACCCAGCCGGTCATGCTGGTCGCCGGCGTCGCCTGCTACCGGGCCTGGCTGGCCGAAGGTGGTGCGATGCCAGCCGCCGTGGCCGGCCACTCGTTGGGTGAATACAGTGCGCTCGTCGCGGCGGGCAGCCTGAGCCTGGCTGACGCGCTGCCGCTGGTGCGCCTGCGTGCGCAAGCCATGCAGGAGGCCGTGCCGGTCGGCGTCGGGGCCATGGCCGCCATCCTGGGCCTCGAGGCCGCAGCTGTTCGTGCCGGGTGTGCCGACGCGGCGGTGGCCAGCGGCGAAGTGGTGGAGGCGGTGAACTTCAACGATCCCAAGCAGACCGTGATCGCCGGCAGCAAGGCCGGCGTGGCGGCGGCCTGCGAACTGCTCAAGGCCCGCGGCGCCAAGCGTGCGCTGCCCTTGCCGGTGTCCGCCCCGTTCCATTCCAGCCTGATGAAACCGGCGGCCGAGAAGCTCAAGCTGCGCCTGGCCGAGGTGGCCGTGTGCGTGCCCACGATCCCGGTCGTCAACAACATCGATGTCGGCAGCCCGACCGATCCCGATGCGATCCGCGACGCGCTCTACCGCCAGGCCTTCGGCCCGGTGCGCTGGGTCGAGGTGGTGCAGGCGCTGCGGGCGCGCGGCGCCACGCACCTCGTCGAGTGTGGCCCGGGCAAGGTTCTTGCGGGCATGGTCAAGCGCATCGACGGCGAAGCCGTCAGCGCGTCGCTGTTCGATCCGGCCTCGCTGGCCGAGGTGAAGGGGCTGCTGGCATGAGCGAGTCGACAAGCATGGCGGGCCAGGTGGCCCTGGTGACGGGAGCATCCCGCGGCATCGGACGCGCCATTGCCCGCACGCTGGCCGAGCGCGGCATGAAGGTCATCGGCACCGCGACCACCGACAGTGGTGCCGCCGCCATCAGCGAGGCCCTGGCCGCCTACCCAGGCTGCCGCGGCGCCTGCCTGAACGTGACTGATCCGGCCGGGGTCGACGCCCTGGTCGATGCCGTCGTCAAAGAGCATGGGGCCGTGCACGTGCTGGTCAACAACGCCGGCATCACCCGCGACACCCTGGCGATGCGCATGAAGGACGAAGACTGGGATGCGGTGCTGGACACCAACCTCAAGGCAGTCTTCCGCATGGCCAGGGCCGTCATGCGCCCCATGATGAAGCAGCGCCATGGCCGCATTATCAACATCACGTCGGTGGTCGGCGCCTCGGGCAACCCGGGCCAGGCCAACTATGCTGCGGCCAAGGCCGGCGTGGCCGGCATGACCCGCGCGCTGGCCCGCGAGCTCGGCAGCCGCTCGATCACCGTCAACTGTGTCGCCCCAGGCTTCATCGCCACCGACATGACCGATTCCCTGCCCGAGGCCCAGAAGGCCGCGCTGCTGCAGCAGATCCCGCTGCAACGCCTGGGCCAGCCCGACGAGATCGCCCATGCGGTCGCCTTCCTCGCCTCGCCCGAGGCGGGGTACATCACAGGTACTGAACTGCACGTCAATGGCGGCATGTTCATGAACTGAGTCCCACCGCCGGAGCTGGCACCCGCCAGCGTAGAATCCGGCCCGTTTTACGCAACCTCCTGGAGGAGTCATGAGCGATATCGAAGCACGCGTCAAGAAGATCATTGCCGAGCAACTGGGTGTTCCGGAAGCCGACGTCAGCAACGAGAAGGCCTTCGTTGCCGATCTCGGCGCCGATTCCCTGGACACCGTCGAGCTGGTGATGGCTCTCGAAGACGAGTTCAGCATCGAGATCCCCGACGAGGAGGCCGAGAAGATCACCACGGTCCAGTTGGCGATCGACTACGCCAAGGCCCACGCCAAGGCCTGACCGGCCTCGTGTTCCCCAGCCACAGTTCCGATTCGTACGCATGACCCGTCGACGTGTCGTCATCACCGGCCTGGGGCTCATCAGCCCGGTCGGCAATACCGTTTCCGAAGGCTGGGCCAATCTCACGGCCGGCCGTTCGGGCATTGCCAAGATTGCCCAGTTCGATGCCTCTGGGCTCGCCTGCCAGTTCGCAGGGGAGGTCAAGGACTTCGACCTCGAAGCCTATGTGCCCGGCAAGGATGCCAAGCACATGGATCGCTTCATTCATCTCGGCCTGGCCGCGGGGATCCAGGCGGTGCTCGATGCCGGTCTTCCCAGCGGTGACGCCCTGACCGAGGAGGTCGCCGAGCGAATCGGTTGCCTCATCGGCTCGGGCATCGGCGGCCTGCCCGAGATCGAACGCACGGTGCGCACCATGGTCGACCGCGGCCCGCGCCGCATCTCGCCTTTCTTCGTGCCGGCCTCGATCATCAACATGATCTCGGGCCACCTGGCCATCCGGTTCGGCTACACCGGCCCGAACATCGGTGTCGTCACCGCCTGCACCTCGGGCTTGCACAGCATCGGCCTGGCCGGCCGGCTGATCGAGTACGGCGATGCCGACGTGATGGTCGCCGGTGGCGCCGAGTCCTGCGTGTCGATGCTGGGCGTGGGCGGCTTTGCGGCGGCGCGTGCGCTGTCGACCCGCAACGACGACCCGGCCACCGCCTCTCGCCCCTGGGACAAGGACCGCGACGGTTTCGTTCTTGGTGAAGGCGCTGGCGTGCTGGTGCTCGAAGAGTACGAGTACGCAAAGAAGCGCGGCGCGAAGATCTACGCCGAGCTGCGTGGCTTCGGCATGAGCGGCGACGCGTACCACATGACCGCGCCCAATGTGGATGGCCCACGCCGCGCGATGAGCGCCGCCTTGCGCAACGCCGGCATCAATGCGGACGAGGTGCAGTACCTCAACGCGCACGGCACCTCCACGCCGCTGGGTGACCTGAACGAGACCAACGCGATCAAGCTGGCCTTTGGTGACCACGCCAAGCGGATGGTGGTCAACTCGACCAAGTCCATGACCGGCCACCTGCTGGGCGGCGCGGGCGGCATCGAGTCGGTCTTCTCGGTGCTGGCCCTGTACCACCAGGTGTCACCGCCGACCACCAACCTCTTCAACCAGGATCCGGCATGCGATCTGGACTACTGTGCGAACACCGCGCGGGAGATGAAGATCGATCTGGCGGTGAAGAACAACTTCGGCTTCGGCGGTACCAACGGGACGTTGGTCTTCGGCCGGGTCTGAACCCCCTGGCCTCTTCGCGCACCCCCGGCGCTGCATGCGCGCTGCCCCCCCGGTAGACATCGCCCTGTCGCGGGACGGGGGCTGGGCCTGGTGCCTGGGTGCGCTCGCTGCCTGTGCGGCGGCCGTTCCCCCGCTCTGGTTGTCGTGGACGCTGCAGGCGCAGCGGGCCGCCGGCCCATCGGTTCAGATGGGTCTCGCGGTGCTCGCCGTGTTGGCCGCCATCGGTGCGCTGACTGCCGTGCGCAGCGCGCTCAGGCGCCAACCTCCTCTGGCGCTGCGCTGGACCGGCGCCGAGTGGCAACTGGTCGAGCGCGCTGCCGGGCGGCACGTGAACGTCGCACGCCCGCAGATCTGCCTCGACTTCGGCCACGCCCTGCTGCTGCGCGGCGCCGGCACCCCGCGCGGTTGGCCAGCCTGGTGGACGCTGTCGCGGGGGACGGCACCTTCGGCGTGGCATGGGCTGCGGGTCGCCTTGCACGCAGCCGAGGGCTCCGCCCTGGCCGCCCCACTACCCGGGGCGGGCGCACCGTGACCGCTGCGGGCCCCGATGTCGACGCCGCGCTGGTTGAGCGCGTCAAACAGGGCGACGTGCGCGCCTTCGAGATGCTGGTCATCAAGTACCAGCGGCGCATCGAGCGGCTGATCGGCCGCATGGTGCGCGACACCGACCTGGTGGCCGACATCGCCCAGGAGAGCTTCATCCGGGCCTACCGTGCCCTGCCGCAGTTCCGCGGCGACAGCGCGTTCTACACCTGGCTCTACCGCATCGCCGTCAACACGGCCAAAAAGGCCCTGGTCGATCTCAAGCGCGACCCGTTGGTCACCGAGTCGGCGTTGGCCGGCGCGGACGACGACGATGAAACTTCGCACCGCGGATTGGAACCAAGCGACATGGCCACGCCGGAAGCCCTGCTGGCAAGCAAGGAGATCGCCACCGCGGTGAATGCCGCCATCGAGGCGCTGTCCGAGGACCTGCGGCAGGCCATCACGCTGCGCGAGATCGAAGGCTTGAGCTATGAAGAGATTTCCGAGGCGATGAATTGCCCCATCGGGACGGTGCGGTCCCGGATCTTTCGTGCCCGCGAGGCGATCGCACAACGCCTGCGCCCATTGCTGGACACCCGCGACGGCGAGCGCTGGTGACCGACCTTTCGACTGGAGTTGTCCACATGACCCCCTCCGCTGACGAACCCGGCGACCCGCGCGCCCAGGCGCTTTCGGCGCTGTGTGACGGTGAGGCCGACCGGGCCGAGGCTGATCGCTGTTTCGAGGCTTGGCGCGATGAACCGGCCGCGCGGGCCCGATGGCACAGCTACCAGTGGATCGGCGACGCGATGCGCTCCGAGGAACTGGCCAGCGCGCCCCAGCACGATCAGGATTTCCTGATCGCCTTGCGCGCTCGCCTGGCCGCGGAGCCGGTGGTGCTCGCACCCGCCCGGCTCGAACAGGCCCTGCCGGCCGGCCTCGCGATGCCGCCGTCTGCGGTGGCCGGTGCGCGTCGCGGGCGCTGGGCCAGCACGGCAGCGGTGGCGGCGGGTTTCGTCGTGGTAGCGGGGGCGCTGGTGGTCATGCGCCAGGGGGCGCCGGAGCCGAACGCCAATGCGCCTCAGCTGGTGCGTCTGGAGCCCGCGGATGCGCGTGCCGTGGCCGCGCTCGCCGACACCGCCTCGTCGGCGGTTGGGCAAGGGGGCGACATGCTGCGCAACCCTGAGCTGGATCGCTACCTCAACGCGCATCGCCAGTTCTCCCAAGGCCCCGCCCTGGCTTCGCCGGGCGGTGTGCGCCAGGTCGCCGTGACGCCGGAAGGACGCTGATTGGCCTGCGCGCGGCGTTCGTCGATGTCCGGTCTGGTGGCATGGGGCCGGCGCCTGTCGGTGGCCGGTCTGGCCGCGGCCTGCCTGCTGCCGGGCTGGGGCTGGGCCCAGGCGCCAGCCGAGAAGTCTGGCCCACCTGATTTGCGCGCCTGGCTGACCCGTCTGCACGACGCCGCGCGGCTGCGCAACTACGAAGGCACCTTGGTGACCAGCGATGTCGCGTCGGTATCCATGTGGCGCGTGGCGCACTACTTTGATGCCGAGCAGCAGTACGAACGGGTGGATGCACTGGGTGGCGAAGCGTTCACGGTCCTTCGCCACAACGACGTGGTGCACAAGCTCTGGCCGCGGATCAGGGTGGCTGAAGTCGAGCAGCGCGACACGCGCGCCCGGTTCCCGGCCTTGCCGGCGAACGCCGAGCAGAGGGTCCTCGATTCCTACGAGCTCCGCCCGAAAGGCATGGCCATGGTGGCCGGCCTCGCTGCCGACGTGGTGGTGCTCCGGGCCCGTGATGGCCTTCGTTTCAGCCAACGCCTGTGGGCGGAGCAACGCACCGGGCTGCTGCTTCGGGCGGACATCCTCGGGCCGGAGGGACAGATCCTTGAATGGTCGGCTTTCTCTGAAGTCTCGATCGGGGTCAAGCCACGGTTGACACTCATCACCGACCGTCTGCGCCAGCTGGACGGCTACCGCGTCCGGCGCCCGGCCGTGCTGCCCACCACGCTCGACAACGAAGGCTGGCAGGTCAATGCCTTGCCTGCCGGCTTTCTTCCGGTTCACTGTGCCAAGCGCTCGCTGGACCCCACCGGCGGGGCCTCGGGCCCTGTTGTGTTGCAGGCCATTTACTCGGATGGCCTGACCCACGTGTCGATGTTCGTCGAACCTTTTGACCCGAAGCGACACCAAAGCGAGGTCGTCGGTTCGATAGGCGCCACCCACACCCTGATGTTCAAGCGAGACGATCAGTGGCTCACGGTGATGGGTGATGTGCCGCTCGAGACCCTCAGGCGATTCTCTGCCGCGCTCGAACGCAAACGCTAGCCGCGCGGCGGTCCCCATGTCACTCGATGTTCTTCAAGGAGAACCCATGCTTCGCCCCGCCCTCACGATGAACAGCCGGCCCAGCGCGCGCGGCCTCATCGCCGCTGCTGTGCTGTCGACGCTGGCCGCGGTCACCGCGCTGCCACCCACGCCGGCCCTGGCCCAAGCCCGGGCGCTGCCCGACTTCACCGACCTGGTCGAGCAGGCGGGGCCGTCGGTGGTGAACATTCGGACCAGCGAGAAGGCCAAGAGCGCAGGTCGCAGCGGTGCGCAGACCGACCCGAACCTGGAGGAGTTCTTCCGTCGATTCGGCATCCCGCTGCCCAACAACCGCGGGCCGCGCGGCAACAACGAAGACGACGACGCGCCGCAGCGCCGCGGTGTCGGCTCGGGCTTCATCCTGAGCGCTGACGGCTACGTGATGACCAACGCACATGTCGTCGACGGTGCTGACGAACTCATCGTCACCCTGCCCGACAAGCGCGAGTTCAAGGCCAAAGTGATTGGCGCCGACGCACGCACCGACGTGGCGGTGGTGAAGATCGAGGCCACCGGTCTGCCGGCGGTGAAGATCGGTGACGTCAGCAAGCTCAAGGTGGGCGAGTGGGTGATGGCCATCGGCTCGCCCTTCGGCCTGGAGAACACCGTGACGGCCGGCATCGTCAGCGCCAAGCAGCGCGACACCGGCGACTTCCTGCCCTTCATCCAGACCGATGTCGCCATCAACCCCGGCAACTCGGGCGGCCCGCTGCTCAACATGCGTGGCGAGGTGGTGGGCATCAACTCGCAGATCTACAGCCCCTCGGGCGGTTACGCGGGCATCTCGTTCGCGATCCCGATCGACGAGGCCAGCCGCGTGGCGGATCAACTTCGCAGCACCGGCCGCGTCATCCGCGGGCGCATTGGCGTGCGCATCGCGCCGGTGACCAAGGAGGTGGCGGAATCGATCGGCCTCGGCAAGCCGTTGGGCGCCTTGGTGCAGGGTGTCGAGCCGGGCACGCCGGCCGAGAAGGCCGGCATCGAGGCCGGCGACATCATCGTCAAGGTCGACGGCCGCCAGGTCGAGAAGTCAGGCGATCTGCCGCGCATCATCGGCGGCACCAAGCCGGGCAGCAAGGCCATGCTGCAGGTCTTCCGCCGAGGCACCTACAAGGAGGTCGGTGTCACGGTGGCCGAGATCGAGCCCGACAAGCCGCGCGCGAGTGCGCCAGCTGACGCTCCGGCTTCGTCCGTTGCCAAGGCCCACCTGGGGCTGACCGTGGCCGACCTCACCGAGGCCCAGAAGCGTGAGATGCGGGTTCGTGGTGGCGTGCGTGTCGAGGCCGTCGAAGGCCCGGCGGCACGTGCCAACGTGCGCGAGGGCGACGTGATCCTGTCGGTCGACAACGTCGAGGTGGCCGACGCCAAGCAGTTCGGCAGCATCGTCGGCAAGCTGGACAAGAACAAGCAGGTCACCCTGCTCGTCCGGCGCGGCGAGTGGGTCAACTACGTGGTGATCCGCCCGGCCAAGTGACGCCGTCCGGCGCCGCCGGGGCCCCACCCGCTGCCCGACTGGGGTGGCGGGTCTTTTCACCTGATGGGATCGCGGGTGAGCAACCTGTGGGTTCCATTGGCAGACCGGGCGGTCTGCACCCGGCGCGGAAGTTTGTGGGCGCATGCTAACTTCGGGCGATAGGCCCGGATTGCAGCGCCGAACAGATACAATGCCCTCCTCGACACCCCGGTTTAGTGAGAGCTTTGGCGTGTTGAGGTGGGTGACCAAACTGTCCCCAGGGTATGCACAAGGCATTGTTGATAACCTGTGGATAGAATCCGCTGTTGGCACCCTGCAACGAGCTCGGAGCCAGCAAATACGCGGCTTGCAGCGGGGGGCTTTTGGCTACAATGAAAGCCCAACATGCAGTTGCCAAACGTTTTGTTGGAAGGCGCGTCTCACTTTGGACGTGCCTTTTTTTTGCTTCCGGCCCGACCCTTCGGGCCTTCACATCGCTTCGCGATATGAGCCTGCAGCGCAACGGCTGAAGCCGTTGTAGCTCCAGCTCGACGCACCGCGCGCCGTCGCCATGGACCACATCCGCAACTTCTCCATCATTGCCCACATCGATCACGGCAAGAGCACGCTGGCCGATCGGATCATCCAGCGGTGCGGGGGCCTGAGTGACCGCGAAATGGAAGCACAGGTGCTCGACTCGATGGACATCGAGCGCGAGCGCGGCATCACCATCAAGGCGCAGACCGCCGCGCTTCAGTACAAGGCCGCGAACGGGCGTGTCTACAACCTCAACCTGATCGACACGCCGGGGCATGTGGACTTCTCGTACGAAGTCAGCCGCTCGCTGTCGGCCTGCGAGGGGGCGCTGTTGGTGGTCGATGCCAGCCAGGGCGTCGAGGCGCAGACGGTGGCCAACTGCTACACCGCGATCGAACTGGGCGTCGAGGTGGTGCCGGTGCTCAACAAGATGGATCTGCCGCAGGCCGACCCGGAGCGCGCCAAGGAAGAGATCGAGGACGTGATCGGCATCGACGCCACCCACGCGATCCCCTGCTCAGCCAAGACCGGCATGGGCATCGACGAAATCCTCGAGGCGGTGATCGCGCGCATGCCCGCCCCGCGTGGCAACCCCGACGGCGCGCCGCGCGCGATGATCATCGACAGCTGGTTCGACAACTACGTCGGCGTCGTGATGCTGGTGCGGGTGGTCGATGGCGAGCTCAAGAAGGGCGAGCGCATCCGCATGATGGCCAGCGATGCGGTCTATCCGATCGAGCACCTCGGCGTGTTCACGCCCAACTCAGAGAGCCGCGAGTTGCTGCGGGCTGGTGAGGTCGGCTTCATCATTGCCGGCATCAAGGAACTGCAGGCGGCCAAGGTGGGCGACACCATCACGCTGGAGAAGAAGCTGCCCAACAACGCCGGCCCGGCGACCGAGCCGCTGCCTGGCTTCAAGGAGATCCAGCCCCAGGTCTTCGCCGGCCTGTACCCCACCGAGGCGAGCGAATACGACCAGCTTCGCGACGCGCTGGAGAAGCTCAAGCTCAATGACAGCTCGCTGCGCTACGAGCCCGAGGTCAGCCAGGCGCTGGGCTTCGGCTTCCGCTGCGGCTTCCTCGGCCTGCTGCACATGGAAATCGTGCAGGAGCGCCTGGAGCGCGAGTTCGACCAGGACCTGATCACCACCGCCCCCAGCGTGGTCTACGAAGTCGAGCTGAACGACGACGAGGTGATCGAGGTCGAGAACCCGTCGAAGATGCCTGACCTGGGCCGAATCCGCGAGATCCGCGAGCCCATCGTCGCCGTGCACCTGTACATGCCGCAGGAGTATGTCGGCCCGGTGATGACGCTGTGCAATCTGAAGCGCGGCATTCAGTTGAACATGGCCTACCACGGCCGCCAGGTCATGCTGACCTACGACATGCCGCTGGCCGAGATCGTGCTGGATTTCTTCGACAAGCTGAAGAGCGTTTCACGTGGCTACGCCTCGATGGACTACGAGTTCAAGGAGTACCGCGCTGCGGATGTCGTCAAGGTGGATCTGCTGATCAACGGCGACCGCGTCGACGCGCTGTCCATCATCGTGCACCGCGCGCAGAGCCAGTACCGCGGCCGTGCGGTGGCTGCCAAGATGCGCGAACAGATCCCTCGCCAGATGTACGACGTGGCGATCCAGGCGGCCATCGGCGCCAACATCATCGCGCGCGAGAACATCAAGGCGCTGCGCAAGAACGTGCTGGCAAAATGCTACGGCGGTGACATCACCCGCAAGCGCAAACTGCTTGAAAAGCAGAAGGCCGGCAAGAAGCGCATGAAGCAGATCGGCACCGTCGAGGTGCCGCAGGAAGCCTTCCTGGCCATCCTGCAAGTCGACGACTGACACCGAACCCCAAGACCTCACCGATGAACTATCTCACCGCCGCGCTCTACGGCGCGCTGCTCGTCTACCTGGGCGGCTGGTACATGGATCGCTGGATCGGCAACTTTGCGCTGCTGCTGTTCATCCTCTCGGCGGTGACCTTCGTCTACTGGCTGGCCGAGCGCTTCCGCTTCAAGCCGGCGCGCGAAGCGGCGGCGCAGAAGCTCGAGGCGCAGGATGCGGCGCGCCGCGCCGAGCTGGCCAAGAAGGGCATCACCCAGGTCGACGGCAACCTCGACGAGGCCCGCAACAAGCTGCTGGCCCAGCCGTGGTGGCTGGACTGGACCGCCGGCCTGTTCCCGGTGATCATCGTCGTGTTCCTGCTGCGCTCTTTCCTCTTCGAACCCTTCAAGATCCCCTCGGGCTCGATGATCCCGACGCTGGAGGTCGGCGACCTGATCCTGGTGAACAAGTTCCACTACGGCATCCGGCTGCCGGTGCTCAACACCAAGATCATTCCCAACAACGACCCGAAGCGCGGTGACGTGGTGGTCTTCCACTACCCGGTCGATCCGCGCATCGACTACATCAAGCGCGTGGTCGGTCTGCCTGGCGACGAGATCCGCTACGGCAACCACGAGCTGCGCATCAACGGCCAGCTGGTGGCGACCCAGCCTCAGGGCGACGTCTACGACTACGAACGCATGCGCGACATGCTGCGCGCCGAAGAGTCGCTCGGCGAAGTGCCGCACCAGATCCAGCGCGAAAAGGCCAATGCCGACGGCTTCGGCCCGATCACCGTGTTCCCCTTTCGCGAGAACTGCAGTTACGGCGCCGAGGGCGTGCAGTGCAAGGTGCCCGCCGGCCACTACTTCGTCATGGGCGACAACCGTGACAATTCTCAGGATTCCCGCTATTGGGGTTTCGTGCCCGACCAGAATCTGGTCGGCCGGGCCTTCTTTATCTGGATGAATTTCGGTAACCTCGGCCGATTCGGTTCCTTCCGGTGAGCACACCGGAACTCCGGCCGTCCATGGAGGTCTCGCGCGTCATGATGTCTGCATCGCCGAAAGCCCATCGCCACCAGCGTGGCCTCAGCCTGATGGGCCTGCTGTTCTGGGCCATCGTGGTGGCCTTCGTCGGCGTGCTGCTGATCCGCGTCTACCCGCCGGTGCAGGAGTTCCTCACGACGCGGCAGGCGATCGACCGCGTGATGAAGAGCGATCCCCGTCCCGCGTCGATTCCCGAGATCCGCCGTGCCTTCGACAAGCAGCGCCAGATCGAATACACCAACTCGATGATCAGCGGCAACGAGCTGACTGTCGAGGCGGTGGCCGATGGCTTCCGAGCCAGCTTCGCCTACGACAAGGAGATCCCGCTGGCCGGCCCGGTCTTCCTGCTGATCAAGTTCGAGCACACCGTCAGCACGCGCTGACGGCACGGCCCGCCTTGGCGGGCAAGACACCCCCATGGACGCCCGACACGACGCGCTGCAGCAGCGCCTGGACTACCGCTTCAGCCGCCCCGTGCTGCTGGAGAGGGCACTCACGCACCGCAGTTTTGGCGCCGACCACAACGAGCGCCTGGAGTTCCTGGGCGACTCGGTGCTCAACCTGGGCGTGTCGCGCTTGTTGTTCGACCGCTTCGGTGGCTCCGACGAAGGCGACCTGACCCGCGTGCGCGCGCACCTGGTCCGCGAGGACAGCCTGCACCGCCTGGCCCTGGCCCTGCGCCTGCCCGAGGTGCTGCGCCTGAGCGAGGGCGAGGCCCGCGGCGGCGGCGCCCAGCGCCCGTCGATCCTGGCCGACGCGATGGAAGCGGTGATCGGCGCGGTCTACCTCGACGGCGGCGCCGAGGCCGCGCATGCGCTGGTGACCCACCTGTTCGGCGAGATCATCGCCAGCACCGGCGTCGACAACTGGCGCAAGGATGCCAAGACCGAGCTGCAGGAGTGGCTGCAGGCCCGCAAGCTGGCCGTGCCCACCTACAAGATCGTCGCCACCCGCGGCCAGGCGCATGCGCAGACCTTCGAGGTCGAGTGCAGCGTGCCGGCGCTGGAGCGTGCCGCCCACGGCGAGGGCCGCTCGCGCCGAGCCGCCGAGCAGGAGGCCGCCCAGGCCCTGCTGGAACAATTGCAGCGCACGGATGGCGCAGCCGCCGTCTGAGCGGACAATCGCCACCGTGAACGACACCACCTCCACCCCGCCGGCTGAAGCCGGGCCGCCGCAACGCTGTGGCCTGATCGCCATCGTCGGCCGCCCGAACGTGGGCAAGTCCACGCTGATGAACGCCCTGGTCGGCCAGAAGATCAGCATCACCTCGAACAAGGCACAGACCACCCGCCACCGCATCACCGGTGTGCGAACGGTCGACGAAGCGCAGTTTGTCTTCGTCGACACCCCTGGCTTCCAGATGAAGCACGCGGCAGCACTGAACCGCAGCCTGAACCGCACCGTGCTGTCGACCCTGGGCGACGTGGACCTGGTGTTGTTCCTGGTCGAAGCCGGCCGCTTCGGCATGGACGACGCCAAGGTGCTGTCGCTGCTGCAGGACGAAGGCATGAAAGCCAAGCCGGTGGTGCTGGTGGCCAACAAGCTGGACAACATCCAGCGCCGTGCCGATCTGCTGCCCTGGCTGAAGAGCATGCAGGACCGCCACGCCTTCGCGGAGTTCGTGCCGATGTCGGCGCACAAGAAGAGCGATGTCGAGCGCCTGTTCGGCATCCTCAAGCCCTACCTGCCCGAGCAGGGCTGGTTCTACGACGAGGACGCGCTGACCGACCGCAGCGAGAAGTTCCTCGCCAGCGAGATCATCCGCGAGAAGCTGTTCCGCCTGACTGGCGACGAGCTGCCCTACACCTCGACCGTGATCCTCGACAAATGGGAGGAGGAAGGTGCGCTTCGCCGCATCAGCGCCTCCATCGTCGTCGAGCGCGACGCCCACAAGGGCATGATCATCGGCGAAGGTGGCGAGCGCCTGAAGCGCATCGGCAGCGAGGCGCGCCAGGAACTCGAGCGCCTGATGGAAGCCAAGGTCTTCCTCGAACTGTGGGTCAAGGTGCGCTCCGGCTGGGCCGACAGCGAAGAGCATCTGCGCACCTACGGCTACGAATAGGCCGTGGCCCGCGCCGCCGCCAGCAGCGCGGCCTATGTGCTGCACCGCTACGACTGGAGCGAGACCAGCCTGATCCTGGATCTGTTCACCCGCGACCAGGGCCGGATCACGGTGGTCGCCAAGGGCGCCAAGCGCCCCTACTCGCAGCTGCGACCGGCGTTGCTGCCGTTCCAGCGCATCCTGGTGGCGGTCAGCAAACCCTCGCGTGACGAGACGGCCGACATCGTCACCCTGCGCTCGGCCGAATGGGCCGGCGGTGCGCCGATGCTGGCCGGTGCAGCGCTCTTCACCGGCTTCTACCTCAACGAGCTGCTGATGAAGCTGCTCGCGCGTGGCGACCCGCATGCGCTGCTGTTCGACGCCTACGCCGCCACGCTGCCGGCCCTGGCCGCTGCCGACGACACGCTCACGCAGGCTGCGCTGCGGGCCTTCGAGATCGTGCTGCTGCGCGAGATCGGCCTGCTGCCCCAGCTCGACCAGCTCACCGCCACGCTGGCACCGGTGGCGCCCGCGGGATGGCACGCCCTGCGGCCCGAGCTGGGCGTCGTCGACAGCGCGCCCGGCGAGCCCGGCCTCAGCGGCGCGGTGCTGGGCCGGATGCAGGCCGCGCTCGACGACGGCGACATGGCGGATCTGCAGGCCGCTTGCGTCGACAGCTTGGGCCCGCTGAAGGCCACGCTGCGTGCGCTGCTTCACTATCATCTGGGCACGCCCCGGTTGCGCACGCGCGAGGTCATGATCGACGCGCAGCAACTGATGGATCTGCCGCCGGACCGAACCCGCCCATGAACCCACTCGTCGCCCCCGATTCCTCCTCCTCCGGCCGTGCCGCCCACGGCACCGCGCTGTCGGTCAACCTGAACAAGGTGGCCTTGCTGCGCAACACCCGCCACCTGGGCATCCCCAGCGTCACGCGCGCGGCCACCCAGGTGCTGGAGGCGGGCGCCCACGGCATCACCGTGCACCCGCGGCCCGACGAGCGCCACATCCGCGCGCACGACGTGCACGAGCTCGCCACGCTGCTGAAGCACTGGCCCGAGGTCGAGTACAACATCGAGGGCAACCCGCTGCACAACCTGATGGATTTCGTGCGCACCGTGCGCCCGCACCAGGCCACGTTCGTGCCGGACAGCGAGGGCCAGTTCACCTCCGACCACGGCTGGAGCCTGCCGGCCGACGCCGCGGTGCTGAAGCCGCTGATCGACGAGTGCCATGCCCTGGGCGTGCGCGTCAGCCTGTTCATGGATCCGGATCCGTCGGCCATGGCTGCGGCCCGCGAGGTGGGCGCCGACCGCGTCGAGCTCTACACCGAGAGCTATGCCAGTGCCTGCGGCACGCCGCGCGAGGCCGAGGTTCAACAACAGTTCGCCGCCACCGCCCGCGCCGCGCTGGCGGCCGGCCTGGGCGTCAACGCCGGGCACGACCTGAACCGTGACAACCTCCCGGCCTTCCTGCGCGAGGTGCCCGGCGTTGCCGAGGTCTCGATCGGCCACGCGTTGATTGCCGACGCGCTGGAGCTGGGCTACACCGAGACGATCCGGGCCTACCTCAAGGCCATCCACGCCTCCCGGGCATGATCTTCGGAACGGGCACCGACGTCTGCGACCTGCGCCGCATCGCGGCCACGCTGGCGCGCAAGGGCGACCGTTTCGCCGAGAAGGTGCTGGGCCCGGGAGAACTGAAGGTGTTCCACTTCCGCCGTGCCAAGGTCGAGGCCCGTGGCCTGGCCTACCTGGGCACGCGCTTTTCCGCCAAGGAGGCCTTCTCCAAGGCCATCGGCCTGGGCCTGCACATGCCCATGACCTGGCGCGCTTGCGAGATCCTCAATCACCCCAGCGGCCAGCCCTACGTGCAATTGCACGGCGAGCTGGCCGGCTGGTTCGAGGCGCGCCGCCTGCGCGCCCATGTCACCCTGAGCGACGAGAGCGACTACGCGGTCAGCTTCGTCGTCGTTGAAACCGAGTCCCCATGACCCCTCACGCCCCTGTCGTTCTCGACATCGCCGGCCTGTCGCTGGACGCCAACGACCGCCGCCGCCTCGCGCACCCGCTAACTGGGGGCCTGATCCTCTTCGCCCGCCACTTCGAGAGCCGGGCGCAGCTGACCCGTCTGGTGGCCGAGGCCAAGGCCATCCGGCCCGACCTGCTGGTCTGCGTGGACCACGAGGGCGGCCGCGTGCAGCGCTTCAAGACGGACGGCTTCACTCACCTGCCGCCGATGCGCCGCCTCGGCGAGCTGTGGATGCGCGATGCGATGAGCGCCACCGACAGTGCCACGGCTGTCGGCTATGTGCTGGCGAGCGAGTTGCGCGCCTGTGGCGTGGATTTCAGCTTCACCCCGGTGCTGGACCTGGACCACGGCCACAGCGCCATCATCGGCGACCGCGCCTTCCACCGCGATGCGCGGGTCGCCACGCTGCTGGCCAAGAGCCTGGTCCAGGGCCTGCTGCAGGCGGGCATGTCCCACTGCGGCAAGCACTTCCCCGGGCATGGCTACGTCGAGGCGGACAGCCACGTGGCCGCGCCGGTCGACAAGCGCTCGCGCCGCGCCCTGCTGGCCGACGACGCCAAGCCCTACGAATGGTTGAGCACCACGCTGGCCAGCGTGATGCCCGCGCACGTGACCTACCCCAAGGTGGACAGCCGGCCCGCCGGCTTCTCGCGCATCTGGCTGCAGGACATCCTGCGCGGCGCGCTGGGCTTCACTGGCGCCGTCTTCAGCGACGATCTCAGCATGGAAGGCGCTCGGGTCATCGATGGCCACGCCGTCAGTGCCACCGAGGCGGCGGTCGTCGCACTGAACGCCGGCTGCGACCTCGTGTTGCTGTGCAACCAGTCGCGGGTGGAGGGTGGCGCGCCGGTCGATGCCTTGCTGGACGGCCTGGAGCAGGCGCTGGGCCAGGGGCGGTGGGAGGCCGACGCCGCCGGCGAGGCGCGCCGCCTCTCGCTGCTGCCGCAAACCGAGCCGCTGCCGTGGGACGAATTGATGCGCCACGCGCCGTACCTGCGCGCTTTGGAGCGCCTCGCGTTCTAATCGGGCCATGTCTTCTGAATCCCAAGCCGACCGCCGCCGCCTGCAGATGGCCGACATCGCCCGCCTTGCGGGGGTTTCGGTCTCGACCGTTTCGCGCGCGCTGAACGGCAGTTCGCTGGTCAACGACGAGACCAAACAGCGCATCGGCGAGCTGGCCCGCTCGCTGAACTACACCATCAACCAGAGCGCCAAGAACCTGCGCCTGCAGCGCAACCAGACCATCGCGGTGGTGGTGCCCTACGACGCGCAATCGCGCCAGCACATCTCCGACCCGTTCTTCCTGTCGATGGTCGGCAGCCTGGCCGATGCGCTGACCGACCGCGGCTACGACATGCTGCTCTCGCGCGTGGACGCCGAGGCACTGGACTCGGTCTCGTCGCTGTACGACTCGGGCCGGGCCATCGGCATCGTGCTGATCGGCCAGTGGCGCCACCACGACCAGCTCAACGCGCTCGCCGCGCGCGGCGTGCCGGTGGTGGTCTGGGGCGGCCAGCTGCCACAGCAGCTCTACTGCACCGTGGGGGGCGACAACCTGCTGGGGGGCCGCCTGGCCACCGCGCACCTGCTGCAGGAAGGCCGGCGCCGCATCCTGTTCCTGGGCGATGCCCAGTTGCCCGAGGTGGCCCTGCGCCTGGCCGGCTACCGGCAGGCGCTGGCCGATGCCGGCGTGCCGTACGACGAGGCCCGTGTCCGCAAGGTGCCCTTCGAGGAGCATGACGCCGAACTGGCCATCGCCCGGCAGGTGGCCAGCGCCCACGAGGGACGGGCCGATTTCGACGCGGTCTTCGCCAGCAGCGACCTGATCGCCATCCTGGTGATGCGGGCCCTGCGCCGCCGCGGCCTGCGGGTGCCCGAGGACGTGGCCGTGGTGGGCTACGACAACGTGGCCCTGGCGGCCTATGCCGACCCGCCGCTGACGACAGTCCACCAACCGGTGTCGCAGGCCGGCGTCGAGCTGGTGGATGCGCTGATCCACTTGATGGCCGGCACCCCGCAGGTGCCGCGCGTGATGCCGGTGGAGCTGGTGGTGCGGCTCAGCAGCGTGGTGGCGCCCGTCAACGCCTGAACTTGCCGTCCTCGCCGACGATGGACAGGTCGGCATAGTCCAGGCCGCTGTGGTCGGTGGGGGTGTAGCTCAACTCCAGGCCGCCCAGGTCGAAGCGGCGGAAGGTCTCCAGCGCGGTCTTCAGCTTGTCGCGTGTCGGGTTGGGCGAGGCACGCCGCAGGCCCTCCACCAGCACCTTGGCCGCGGCGTAGCCCTCCAGCATGGCCGGCGTCAGCTCGGCCAGGCCGGCGGCGCGGGCATGGTCGGTGGCTTCCTTCACCATGGGGGCGGACAGCGAGCGCTCGTAGGGGAAGACCTGGCTCACCACCGTGCCGCGGGCGTTCTCGCCCAGCGACTTGACGAAGCCCGATGAGGCGTTGTTCGACAGGGTCACGATCTGCGCCCGGGAGCCGGCGGCGCGCAGCAGCTTCACACCGTCTGCCACCATGCTGCCCGAGGCGACGAAGAGCACCGCCTGCGCATCGGCCTTCAGGATCTTGGGGATGATCGGGGCCAGGTCGGGCTTGCTGCGGTCGAACTTCTCGTGCAGCACCGGCTGTTTGCCAACGCCGACAAAGCCCTTCAGCGCCCCCTGGGCGGCGTCACTGCCGAAGGAGTCCTCGACCTGCACGATGGCGATGCGGTCCATGCCGATCAGGCTGAGGTGGCGCACCGCCCGCTCGGCCTCGCGTTGGTAGGTGGCGCGCACGTTGAACAGCCACGGGTGCACCGGGTCGTGCAGGGCCATGGCGCCGGTGGAAGGGCCGATCAGCGGCACCTTGTACTGGGCCAGCAGCGGCAGCACCGCCTGGGTGTGCGGCGTGCCGCGGGTCAGGAAGAGGGCGATCACGCCCTGGTCGATCAGCTTCTTCGCGTTTTCGGCGGCCAGTGCCGGCTCGAACTTGTCGTCCAGTGCGATCAGTTCGATGGTCTGGCCGGCCACGCCGCCGCCCTGGTTGATGGCGTCGAGGTACAGCTTGGCACCGCTGCTGACCTCCTTGACGCCGGCGGCCACCGCCCCGGTGAAGCCGGCCGTCTGGCCGATGCGGATCTGCGCCGAGGCCGGGGTGCCGATCACGGCCAACGCCGCCGCCAACACCACGCCCCGCCACGCCCGTGCCACGGGAGCCTGATTTGCCATGTCGATCTCCAGCCCAACGATGCTCCGGATTCTGGGCTCAGCGCGGCCCGGGGGCTTGTGGGAAATGCGAATGGGGTTTGCCCGGGCCGTGCCAACATAGAGGGTTCCACCCCAGCCCAGACCCTTCCATGACGACAGGCACCATCCGCATCCGTGGCGCCCGCCAGCACAACCTGAAGAACCTCGACCTGGACATCCGCACCGGCGAGATGACCGTGGTCACCGGCCCCAGCGGATCGGGCAAGTCCAGCCTGGTGTTCGACACGCTCTACGCCGAAGGCCAGCGCCGCTACGTCGAGACCTTCTCGGCCTATGCCCGCCAGTTCCTCGACCGCATGGACCGGCCGGCGGTGGACCGGGTCGACGGCGTGCCACCCGCCATCGCCATCGACCAGACCAACCCGGTGCGCACCAGCCGCAGCACGGTCGGCACGATGACCGAGCTGAACGACCACCTGAAGCTGCTGTTCGCCCGCGCCGCCGAGTTGTTCGACAAGCAGACGGCCTTGCGCGTGCGGCACGACAGCACGGAAACCATCTACGCCGATCTGCTGGCCCGTGCCGCGGCGGCCGGCGACCCACGCCTGGTCGTCACCTTCCCGGTCGAGCTGCCGGCCAACACCACCGCCACCGAGCTGGAGCAGTGGCTGGCGGCCAGCGGTTTCGCCCGCGTGCAGGCCGAGCGCGTGGTCGCCGACAGGAAGCTGCTGGATGTGGTGGCCGACCGCTTTCGCCTGGCCGGCACCGAGCGTGTGCGGGCCATGGAGGCCATCGAGCTGGGCCTGAAGCGCGGCAGCGGCCGGCTGAACGTGTATGCCTTGAAGGAGGAGGGTGAGCCGGACCTGTGGAAGTACAGCACCGGACTGCATTGCCCGGAGAGCGACCTGCGCTATGGCGACCCGCAGCCGGCGCTGTTCTCCTTCAACTCGGCCTACGGCGCCTGCGACACCTGCCGCGGCTTCGGCCGCGTCATCGGCGTCGACTTCGGGCTGGTGATCCCGGACGAGCGCAAGACCCTGCGCAGCGGCGCCATCAAGCCGCTGCAGACCCCGGCCTGGAAGGAGTGCCAGGACGACCTGATGAAGTACGCCGGCGAGGCCGGCATTCCGCGCGACACCGCCTGGAGCGCACTGACCCCGGCCCAGCGCGACTGGGTGATCGCCGGCTCGCCCCACTGGAACGGCAACTGGAACAAGCAGTGGTACGGCGTGCGCCGCTTCTTCGAGTACCTGGAGAGCAAGGCCTACAAGATGCACATCCGGGTGCTCTTGTCCAAGTACCGCAGCTACACACCCTGCACGGTCTGCGGCGGTGCCCGGCTGAAGCTGGAGGCGCTGCTGTGGCGCATCGGCTCGAAGGCCGATGCCGACGGCGTGCTGCCACCGGCCAGACGCAACCTGCCGGTTGGGGCCACCTGGTCACGCGAGCAGCTGGAGGCCCTGCCGGGCCTCAGCCTGCACGACCTGATGCTGATGCCCATCGAGCGGCTGAAGACCTTCTTCGACGGCATCGCCTTGCCTGATGCATTGCGCGACGAGGCGCTGAAACTCCTGCTCGACGAGGTGCGCACGCGCATCAGGTATCTCTGCGACGTCGGCCTGGGCTACCTGACGCTGGACCGCCAGAGCCGCACGCTCAGTGGCGGCGAGGTGCAGCGCATCAACCTGACCACCGCGCTCGGCACCTCGCTGGTCAACACCATGTTCGTGCTCGACGAACCCAGCATCGGCCTGCACCCGCGCGACATGAACCGCATCGTCGAGGCCATGCACCGGCTGCGTGATGCGGGCAACACGCTGGTCGTCGTCGAGCACGACCCGGCGGTGATGCTGGCTGCCGATCGCCTGATCGACATGGGCCCCGGCCCCGGCGAGCGCGGTGGCCAGATCGTCTTCGACGGCACGCCGGATGCGGCCCGCGACGCCGACACGCTGACCGGTGCCTACCTCGGCGCGCGCAAGACCGTGGGCATGGGCTTCAAGCGCTTCGTCGATGCGGCCACACCGCGCCTGGTGCTCGAAGGCGCGCGCCAGAACAACCTGAAGAGCATCGACGTCGATTTCCCGCTGCAGCGGCTGACGGTGGTCACCGGTGTCAGCGGTTCGGGCAAGAGCACGCTGGTGCAGGACGTGCTGGTGCCCGCGCTGTTCCGCCACTTCGGCAAGGCCACCGACACCCCGGGCGAGCACGAGCGCCTGCTCGGCGCCGACTGGCTGGCCGACGCGGTGTTCGTCGACCAGAGCCCGATCGGCAAGACGGCGCGCTCGAACCCGGCCAGCTACGTGGGCGCCTTCGACGAGATCCGCAAGCTGTTCGCGGTGGCCCCACTGGCGCAGGAGCGCAGCTACACCGCTGGCATGTTCAGCTTCAACGCCGGCGATGGCCGCTGCCCCACCTGCGGCGGCTCGGGCTTCGAGCATGTGGAGATGCAGTTCCTGTCGGACGTCTACCTGCGCTGCCCCGATTGCGACGGCCGCCGCTACCGCGCCGAGATGCTGGACGTGAAGATCGTGCGTGGCGATCGCCAGCTCTCGATCGCCGACACGCTGGACCTCACGGTCAGCGAAGCGGTGGCCCTGTTCCACGCTGACCGCGAGGTGCTGCGCACCCTGCAGCCCATCGTCGACGTGGGGCTGGACTACGTGCGCCTGGGCCAGCCGGTGCCCACGCTGTCGGGCGGCGAGGCGCAGCGCCTGAAGCTGGCCGGCTACCTGGCCGAGGCGGCCGGCGCACCGCGCCAGGCGCTGGCGAAGAAGGGCACGCTCTACATCTTCGACGAGC
Organism: Vitreoscilla sp.; assembly: GCA_018780145.1. Taxonomy (GTDB): domain Bacteria; phylum Pseudomonadota; class Gammaproteobacteria; order Burkholderiales; family Burkholderiaceae_C; genus Ideonella. The sequence goes on from JADMKA010000051.1 coordinate 78,719, forward strand.
CGACCACCGGCCTGCACTTCGACGACATCGCCAAGCTGATGCGCGCCTTGCGCAAGCTGCTCGATGCCGGCCACTCGCTGCTGGTGATCGAGCACAACCTGGACGTGATCCGTGCGGCCGACTGGCTGATCGACCTCGGCCCCGAGGGCGGCGACGCCGGCGGCGAGGTGGTGGCGGTGGGTACGCCGGAGGACCTGCGCGCCCACGCCACCTCCCACACCGGCCGCGCGCTGAAGGCCTACGACGGCGCACTCGGTGTCAGCGAGAAGCTGGACCGCGACGGCGCCTACCTGGCCCGGGTGGTGCGCGAGCGCCGGCCGGAGGACGACGCGATCCGCATCGTCAACGCGCGCGAGCACAACCTGAAGTCGATGAACGTCGACATCCCGCGCGGCAAGTTCACCGTGGTCACCGGTGTCTCCGGTTCGGGCAAGTCGACCCTGGCCTTCGACATCCTGTTCAACGAGGGCCAGCGCCGCTACCTGGAATCGCTGAACGCCTACGCGCGCAGCATCGTGCAGCCGGCCGGGCGGCCGGAGGTGGATGCCGTCTGGGGCATCCCGCCCACCGTGGCCATCGAGCAGCGCCTGTCGCGCGGCGGCCGCAAGAGCACGGTGGCCACCACCACCGAGGTCTGGCACTTCCTGCGCCTGCTGTGGGTCAAGCTGGGCCTGCAGCACTGCGTGAAAGACGGCGCGCCGGTGATGCCGCAGAGCGCCGAGAGCATCGCCGCCCAGCTGCTGCGCGAGCACAAGGGCGCGCATGTCGGCCTGCTGGCACCGCTGGTGGTGAACCGCAAGGGCGTCTACACCGACCTGGCCAAGTGGGCCAAGGCGCGCGGCCACACCCACCTGCGGGT
>JADMKA010000087.1 GCA_018780145.1 Vitreoscilla sp.
GGTGAAGGCGTCAGGACCTAAACCTGGTGCGTCTACCAATTTCGCCACCCGCGCTGGGAAAGTCTCGGGCCACCGGGCGGGCGCGCCCGCCTGCCCTGCTCAGCCTCCGAATGGATTGGTGTTGGCGCAGGCTGCCCAGAGGGCCGCCCGCGCCAGGCGAACCGGTAAACCGCGTATTCTACTGGCCCTCAGGGCGCGCCACGCCGGACGCGGAACCAGGCCGCATACATGGCCGGCAAGGCCAGCAGCGTCAGCACCGTCGCGACGATCAGGCCGCCCATGATGGCAACCGCCATCGGGCCCCAGAAAACGCTGCGCGACAAGGGGATCATGGCCAGCACCGCCGCCGCCGCGGTCAGCACGATGGGGCGGAACCTTCGCACCGCGGATTCGACAATGGCGTCCCAGCTCGGCACGCCCCGGCTGCGGTCTTGCTCGATCTGGTCGATCAGGATCACCGAATTGCGCATGATCATCCCCACCAGGGCAATGAACCCCAGCAAGGCGACGAACCCGAAGGGCTGCCCCAGCAGCAGCAGCGCCCCGGCCACACCGGCGATGCCGAGCGGCGCGGTGAGAACCACCAGAACGGCACGCGAGAAGCTCTGCAACTGCAGCATCAGCAGCGTCAGCATGATGAAGCCCATCAGCGGTGCGCCCGCAATGATCGAGCTGGTGCCCTTGGAGCTTTCGGCCACGGCACCAGCGATCTCGATGTCCATGCCCTCAGGCAAGCGATCGCGCAGCTTGGCCAGCTCCGGCCAGACCTCCTTGGTCACGGTGGCCCCCTGCACGCCCTCGACCACATCGCCCTGCACGGTCACGGCGTACTTGCGGCCTTCGCGCCACAGCACGCCCGGCTCCCAGCCGAAACCGACCTGGGCGATCTGCGTCAGCGGGATGCTGCGGCCGGTGGTGGTGGGCAGGTAGGCACTGCCGAGGTCGGTGATCGCGTTGCGTTCGTCGGCCGGTTGGCGCAGCACGATGTCGATCAGGCGGTCGTTCTCGCGGTACTGGCCGATGGTGCTGCCCGACAGCATCACCCGCGAGGCCTGGGCGATGGCCTGGCTGGAAACACCCAGCGCACGTGCCTTGTCCTGATCCACCTCGAGCCGGAGCGACTTGACCTGTTCGTTCCAGTTGTCGTTCACCCCGCGCATGCTGGGATTGGCGCGCAGAATGGCCTTGGCCTCCTCGGCCCAGTGGCGGGTGACCTCCATGTCAGGCCCGACCACGCGGAACTGCACCGGATACGGCACCGGCGGGCCGTTCGGCAACAGCTTGATGCGCCCGCGCACCTCGGGAAACTCGGTGGCCAGGATCTCCGGCAGGCGCTTGCGGATGACCTCGCGGTCACGCAATGTCTTTGGCAGCAGGATGAACTGAGTGACGTTGGGCTGCGGGAAGATCTGGTCAAGAGGCAGGTAGAAACGCGGCACGCCGCTGCCGATCCATGCACTCACGGTGTCCATGCCGGGCTCGGTGGCCATGCGTTTCTCGAAGCGCCGCGCCACCTCGCCGGTGGACTGGATGGTCGAGCCCTCGGGCAGCCACAGGTCGACCAGGATCTCGGGCCGGCTCGAATCCGGGAAGAACTGCTGCTGCACGCGGCCCATGCCGACAATCCCCAGCGCGAAGGTCAGCAAGGTGATGCCGATGGTGGCCCAGCGGTGCTCGACGCACCAATCCACCACCTTGCGGAAGCGGCTGTAGAACGGGGTGTCGAAGAGTTCGTGCGCCTCGCCCTCGTGGGTCTTGCGGGTCTTCAACAGCCAGGCGCCCAGGAACGGCACGAAGTAGACCGAGACCAGCCAGGAGATCACCAGCGCGGCCGAGGTGACCGCGAAGATCGCGAAGGTGTACTCGCCGGTGACCGACTTCGCCAGGCCGATCGGCAGGAAGCCAGCGGCGGTGATCAGCGTGCCGGTCAGCATCGGCATCGAGGTCACGTCATAGGCATGGGTGGCCGCGCTCATGCGGTCGTAGCCCTCCTCCAGCTTGCGCACCATCATCTCGACCGCGATGATGGCGTCATCCACCAGCAGGCCCAGCGCGATGATCAGCGAGCCCAGCGAGATCTTGTGCAGGCCGACGCCCCAATAGAACATGGTCACGAAGGTGATGGCCAGCACCAAGGGAATGGTGATGCCCACCACCATGCCCGGCCAGATGTCCACCCGCAGCGGCTTCAGGTGCAGGCCCAGGCTCAGGAAGCTGACGGCCAGCACGATCACCACCGCCTCGATCAGTACGCCGATGAACTCGCCCACGGACCGCGAGACGGCCTTGGGCTGGTCCTGGATCTGCTGCAGTTCCACACCGATCGGCAGGCGTGCCTTGATCTCGGCCGTCTTGGCCTGCAAGGCCTTGCCCAGGTCGATGATGTCGCCACCCTTGGCCATCGAGACACCCATCGCGATGACCGCCTGGCCCTGGTGGCGGACCATCGTGGTGGGCGGGTCGACGTACTCGCGCCGGATGTCCGCCAGGTCACCCAGGCGCAGCGAGCTCGCCACGCCGGTGGCCGGGTTCACCGCACGGATCGGCAACTGGCGCAGCTGCTCCACCGAGGTGAAGGCGCCCGCCACGCGCACCTGCAGGTTCTGCGTGCCGGCGTTCAAGGTGCCAGCGCCCTCGACGGCGTTCTGCGCGTTGAGCTGCGCGATGACCTGGTTGAAATCCAGCCCGAGCTGGGCCAGGCGCTTCTGAGAGATCTCGACGAAGACCTTCTCGGCCTGCACGCCGAACAGCTCCACCTTGGCCACGTTGGGGACACGCAGCATCTGCGAGCGCACATCCTCGGCGTACTGGCGCAGTTCCTCGGTGCTGAAGCCATCGGCCGACAAGGCGTAGATCGACCCGTAGACGTCGCCGAAGTCGTCGTTGAAGAACGGGCCGATCACGCCGGCGGGCAGCGTGCCCCGCATGTCGCCGACCTTCTTGCGCACCTGGTACCAGACGTCGCTGACCTCCTTGGGAGGCGACGAGTCCTTCAGCTGCAGGATGGTCAGCGACTCACCCGGCTTGGTGTAGCTGCGGATGACATCCGAGTGCGGCACCTCCTGCAGCGTGCGCTCGATCTTGTCGGTCACCTGCTCGGCGATCTGCTGCGCCGACGCCCCCGGCCAAAAGACCTGCACCACCATCGCGCGGAAGGTGAAGGGCGGGTCCTCGTCCTGCCCCAGCTGGAAGTAGGCCGCCAGGCCCAGCACCATCAGCACCACCATCAGGTAGCGGGTCAGCGGCGCGTGCTCGAGCGCCCAGCGGGAGATGTTGAAACGCGAGCCTTGTGGAATATCGCTCATGGTCGTGTCCGTCCTCGAGGGCTCAGCGCGCGGCAGCGGAAGCCGCTGCAAGGGCCGACTTCGCGCCAGGCGCGACGGCCTCGACGAATGACTTGACCTTCAGCCCCGGTGTCAGCACGTGCGTGCCGGCCACCACCACCTCGTCGCCTGGCTTGATGCCCGCTGTCACGACCACCGTGTTGCCGTCGGCGCCGGCCACGGCCACCGGCTGCGGCCGCACGGTCATGGCCTGCTTGTCGAGCACCCAGACGACCGACTTGCCCTGCGCTTCAGCCACCGCCGTCAGAGGCAACCGGATCACGCCGGCCACGGCCGGGTTGGTGACCTTCAGGGTGGCCGTCTGGCCCAGACGCACCGGCGCGCTGCCCAGATCCGCCTTGACCTGGAACGTGCGGGTGACCGGGTCCGCAGCGGCGGACACCTCGCGCACGGTGGCAGGCAGCAGCTCGCCGCTCCCCCACATCTGCAGGCTTACCCCGCCGGCCTGGCCCAGCAACTGGCGCAGGGCGCCGACCCGGTCCTCCGGCACAGCGAAAACGGCATCGCGCGGGCCGTCGTGCGCCAGCCGGACCACCGGGGTGCCCGCACTGACGACCTGGCCCGGTTCGGCGTCGACGGCCGTCACCACCCCGGCGGCTCCCGCCACCAGCGTGGCATAACCCGCCTGGTTGCCCTGCACGGAAGCCTGCGCCTTGGCCTGGTCGAGCTGGGCTCGGGCCGTCTTCACCGCCGTGTCGCGACGCTCCAGTTCGGCGGCGCCGATGAAGCCCTGGTCGCGCAATTCCTTGAATCGCTTGTAGTCGGCATTGACCTGATCGAGGTTGGTCTGTGCGGCTGCCAAGGCGGCGCGTGCAGCCTCCTGGCCCAGCCGCAGATCCTGCCCGTCCAGTTGCGCCAGAACCTGCCCGGCCCGTACCGTGTCTCCCAGGTTCACCGCGCGGCTCTGCAGCTTGCCGGCCACCCGGAAACCCAGCCGCGACTCGGTTCGCGCCTTGATTTCGGCGGCGTAGTCATGGGTGGCGGCGGTCGACCCGCTGCTCACCGTGACCGTGCGGACTGCGCGCACCGGTTCGGGCGCGGCCTCCTTCTTGGCGCAACCCGCCAACAGCAAGAGGGGCAGGCTGAACATGACGGCAAGGGACCGGGTGTGCTTCATGGCGGAGCTCGGAGAAATGGCGACCGAATGCAATTACTGACTGACTGGTCAGTAATATAGATTCACTCCTGATCCTCGTCAATGCCCGTCGGCAGCGGACGTGCGAAGCCGGCCGCCGGGCACAATCGCGCCCCTGTGAGCGTCGAGCATTACGAAAACTTCCCGGTGGCCTCCTGGCTGTGCCCACCCGAATTGCGGCCGCCGATCACCGCCATCTACCACTTCGCGCGCACCGCCGACGACATCGCCGACGAGGGCGATGCGCCCGCAGCCGAGCGCCGGGACACCCTGAACGCGTACCGGCGGGAACTGGCCCGGGTGGCACAGGGCGCGCAGCCGGGCGCCCGCTGGGCGCAGGTCTTCGAGCCCCTGGCCGCGGCGATGCGCAGCCACCGCCTGCCCGTGCCCGCCCTGGACGACCTGCTCGACGCCTTCCAGCAGGACACCGGCAATCCCATTTACCCCGACCGCGCTTCCCTGCAAGACTACTGCCGGCGCTCCGCCAACCCGGTGGGCCGCCTGCTGCTGCACCTCTATCGCGTCGACGACATGAGCTCGCTCCGCCAGTCGGACGCGATCTGCACCGCACTTCAACTCATCAACTTCTGGCAGGACCTGAGCGTGGACCTGCCTCGCGGCCGCCGCTATGTGCCGCAATCCGACGCGGCACGCCATGGACTGGACACCTTGGCGCTGCGTGCCGGTCATTCCACGGCGGCCGAACGCGCCCTGGTGCGCGACCTGTGCCTTTGGGCCGAAGGCCTGATGCGCGACGGGGCACCGCTGGTGCACACCCTGCCAGGGCGCGCTGGCTGGGAGCTGCGCCTGGTGGTCCAGGGAGGCTTGCGGATTCTTGAGAAAATCGCCCAGATGGACCACGACACCTTGTTGCGCCGCCCGGCCCTGACCACCTGGGACGGGCTCCCGATGCTGTGGCGTGCTGCCACCGCGATGCGCAGCACCGCCGCATGAGCGCGCCGGGCCGCTTCCACGCGCTCATCCCGAAGCGCGCAGCGCGGAGGATGGGCCCGTGAGCCCTGAGCAGTACGCGCAGAACAAGGCGGCCGGCAGCGGCTCGTCCTTCTACTACGCCTTCATGTTCCTGCCGCCGCCACGGCGCGCGGCGATCACCGCCTTCTACGCCTTCTGCCGCGAGGTGGACGACGTGGTCGACGAGGTGCACGACCCACAGGTCGCACGCACCAAGCTGGCCTGGTGGCGCAACGAGGTGGCCCAGGCCTACGCCGGCGCGCCGCACCACCCGGTGATGCAGGCGCTGATGCCGCTGGCCGCCGACCACGCCATCGAGGCCCGCCACCTCGACGCCGTCATCACAGGCTGCGAGATGGACCTGACGCAGAACCGGTTCCTGGACTTCACCGCACTCCAGGGCTACTGCCACCTGGTCGCTGGGGTGGTCGGCGAGGTCGCCTGCAACATCTTTGGTCGGCAGGAGGCGGCCACCGTCGACTACGCCCACAAGCTCGGCCTGGCCATGCAATTGACCAACATCATCCGGGATGTGGGTGAAGACGCACGCCGTGGCCGCATCTACCTGCCGATCAACGAACTGCAGCGGTTCGACGTCAAGGCCCACGAACTGCTGAAGCGCGATGCCCCTTGGGGCTACAGCGACCGCTTCCAGGCTCTGATGCACTTCCAGGCCGAACGTGCCCACGCCTTGTATGACGAGGCCTTCGACCTGTTGCCCGAGGCCGATCGCACCACCCAGAAGCCCGGCCTGATGATGGCCAACATCTACCGGACATTGCTGGTCGAGATCGAGCGAGGTGGTTTCCAGGTCCTGCATCAACGGACCTCGTTGACGCCACTGCGCAAGCTCTGGATCGCCGCGCGGACACACTGGCGTGGCCGTTGAGCCGATCGGGTCGAAGACCACGCCGCCACGCCGGGTCGCCGTGGTCGGTGCCGGATGGGCCGGGCTCGCCGCCGCGGTTCGTGCCACCGAGCAAGGCCATGCAGTGACACTGTTCGATATGGCAGCCCACGCTGGTGGCCGCGCGCGCTCGGTGACCCATGCCGGCCAGACCATGGACAACGGCCAACACATCCTGATCGGCGCCTACCGCGACACCTTGGCGCTGATGCGGGCTGTGGGCGTCGACCTGGATCAGGTGCTGCACCGGCAGGCCCTGTCGCTTCGTTACCCGGATGGAACCGGCCTGCGCCTGCCCCCCGGCAACGCCCTGCCGGCTTTCGTGCGCGGTGTCTGGGCCTGGCGGGATCTGCGGCCGGGCGAACGATTGCGCCTGCTCATGCTGGCCGCCAAGTGGCGCCTACAGGGGTTCCGGTGCGCACCGGGCACCACCGTGTCCGAACTGGCACGGCATTGCCCGCCGATGGCCTACCGCGATCTGCTGGAGCCCCTGTGTGTGGCGGCGCTGAACACGCCGGCCGAACGGGCCAGCGCACAGGTGCTGCTGACCGTCCTGCGCGACGCGTTGTTCAGTGGCCCGGGGTCGTCCGACCTGCTGTTGCCCAAGGCTCCCCTGGACCGCCTGTTTCCGGCACCCGCGCTGGACTGGCTGCGCCGGCACGGCGCCACGCTGCAAATGGGTCATCGGGTCATGGGCCTGGATCTGGCCCCAGGGCGTGTCGAGATCGACGGACTGAGCTTCGATCACGTGATCCTGGCTGCACCGCCCAACGAAGCGGCCCGCCTGATGGCGCCGATCGCGCCAGCCTGGAGCCAGGTGGCCGCCTCGTTCAGCTATCAACCCATCGTGACGGCCTGGATCCGGGCGCCTGGGCTGACCTGGCCCGAGCCGATGACGGCGCTGCGTGCCGACGGCCTGCGCCCGGCGCAGTTCGCCTTCCACCTTGGCGCTCTCGGCGGCCCCGCGGACACCTACGCGCTGGTCATCAGCGGGGCCGAGCGCTGGGTCGACGAGGGCGCCGAGGCAACCCGCCAGGCGTTGCTGGCGCAATGGGCCGAGCAATTCAGCGGGCCTGTCGACTGGTTGGGCAGCCGCACCGAGAAGCGGGCCACCTTCGCCTGCACACCGGCATTGGTTCGACCGGGTTCGCGCCCGCACGCCCGCATCAGCGCAGCCGGCGACCATGTCCAGGGGCCCTACCCCGCGACGCTCGAGGGCGCCGTGCGTTCCGGTCTGGCAGCTGTGGCCGCCATCGCCTGAAGCCGGCGCGCAACAACGCCTCACGGCTTGTTGATGATTCCAGATGGACAGCACGCATTTCGCCATGCAAAAATCGCGGGCATCCAGGAATCATCACGATGACCAAGAAGGATCCTTCGACACCGAGCATCCAGGTGCTCGCACGCGCCTTCGGCCTGCTGGACGTGCTGGCGGCGCACCAGGACCCGGTCTCCCTCAAGGAGTTGAGCGAGCGCACCGGCCTGCACCCCTCCACCGCCCACCGCATCCTCAACGACCTGGCCGCCGGCCGCTTCGTCGATCGGCCCGAGGCCGGCAGCTACCGGCTGGGCATGCGGATGCTGGAACTCGGCAACCTGGTGAAGGCCCGGCTGGATGTGCGCGACGCCGCGTTGGCGCCGATGCGTGAGTTGCACAAGCTGACCCACCAGCCGGTGAACCTCTCCGTCCGCCAGGGAGACGAGATTGTCTACATCGAGCGAACCTACAGCGAACGCTCCGGCATGCAGGTGGTTCGTGCGGTGGGCGGCCGTGCGCCCCTGCACCTGACCTCGGTGGGCAAACTGTTCCTGGCCCACGACGACCCGCAGCGTGTGCGGGCCTACGCCACGCGCACCGGGTTGGCCGGTCACACCCGTAACAGCCTGACCGACTTGCCGGCGCTCGAACGCGAGCTGACCGCCGTGCGCCGCAACGCGTCGGCCCGCGACGATGAGGAACTGGAGTTGGGCGTGCGCTGCATGGCCGCCGGGATCTACGATGACCAGGGCAAGCTGGTGGCGGGCCTGTCGATCTCCGCGCCGGCCGACCGCCTGGAGGAAACCTGGATGGAGCGGGTCAAGTCGACAGCCGCCCAGATCTCGGCGGCACTCGGCCACCGAGCCTGATCACAGGGTGGCGCGAGCCTCCGTGGCCGGAGCAGCCAGCGCCGCCGGGGCGGCCGGCATGCTGGTGGTCAGCCACTTGCGGATGCGCTCGGCGTCGCCAATGCGCGAATACCTCCCGGCAGAATCAAGCAGCACCATGATGAGCTTGCGGCCGGCCAACTGCGCTTGCATGACCAAGCACTGGCCAGCTTCGGAAATGTAGCCCGTCTTCTGCAGGCCGATGTCCCAGCTGGGGTTCAGCACGAGGCGGTTGGTGGTGTGGTACTGCAACTGTCGCGACCCCACGGCCACCTGGTACTCGGGCGAGGTGGACAGCTCCCGCATCAGCGGCACCTCGTGCGCCGTCTTGACCAACATGGCCAGATCGCGGGCGCTCGACTGATTCTGGCTCGACAAACCCGTGGGCTCGACATAGCGCGTATCGTTCATGCCCAGCGCGCGGGCCTTGGCGTTCATCGCGGCGACGAAGGCCGACAGGCCGCCGGGATAGTTGCGGCCCAGTGCGTTCGCAGCCCGGTTCTCGGACGACATCAGCGCCAGGTGCAGCATTTCGCCACGGGTGAGCTGCGTGCCGGGCCGCAGGCGCGAGGAACTGCCCTTCTCGGTGTCCACGTCCTCCTGGGTGATCGACAGGGTTTCGTCGAGCGGCAGATTGGCCTCGGTGACCACCAGCCCCGTCATCAGCTTGGTGATCGAGGCAATGGGCAGCACGGCCTTCGAGTTCTTGTTGAGCAGGACCTCGTTGGTCTCGGTATCCAGCACGAACGCGACGCTCGACTTCAAGTCGAGCGGATCGGCGGTGTCGTGCAGGCCGTACAACTGACCGAAGGACTGTCGCGGCGGCTCCGCCACCCGGACCACCGAGCGCCGCGGTGCCACGTTGCGCACCACACGAGTCGAGGCCACGCGCGTGCGGCTGGCCGAGGTGGGCTTGGCCTTGGCTGACGTGGCGGCGCGCGCCTTTGCAGAGTTGCTGCTCTTGTTGGTGGCGGAAAACGCCGACCCGGCGAACGACAGGCCGAGCAGAAGCCCCAACAACGTCACTGCGGACTTGATTTGTTCGATTCTCAGCATTTGTTCTGTGCCTTTGGCCACTGCGGTCGGCGGGTTGAGTCTATTTGAAACAAAAAAGACATGCAAGATCAAAAACTTGCATGTCTTTCCTCAAGTGGTCCGGCGCCGGCCGGACCGGTCACTCAACCCTGCGCTGCGACCCGTTCGCCCTTGGCGTGCAACTTGTTCAGCGCCGCGAGGTACGCCTTGGCCGAGGCGACGACGATATCCGGATCGGCACCCACCCCGTTGACCACCCTGCCGCCATGCTGCAACCGGACGGTGACCTCGCCTTGAGATTCTGTGCTGCCCGAGGTGATGGCATTCACCGAATAGAGCAGCATCTCGGCGCCACTTTGGGCCTTGGACTCGATGGCCTTCAGGGTCGCGTCGACCGGGCCGTTGCCGTCACTGTCCACCGTGAACTCCTCCGATCCGATGACGAAGGCCACCCGCGCATGCGGACGCTCGCCGGTTTCGGAGCGTTGAGAGAGCGACAGGTATCGGTAGTGCTCGCGCTCGTCGGTCACGCTTTCGTCGCCCACCAGCGCGATGATGTCTTCGTCGAAGATCTCGGTCTTGCGGTCGGCCAGGTCCTTGAAGCGGGCAAAGGCGGCGTTCACCTCGGATTCGGATTCCAGTTCGACGCCCAGTTCCTGCAGGCGCTGCTTGAACGCGTTGCGACCCGAGAGTTTGCCCAGCACGATCTTGTTGGCGGACCAACCCACGTCCTCGGCGCGCATGATCTCGTAGGTGTCGCGGGCCTTCAGCACGCCGTCCTGGTGGATGCCCGAAGCGTGGGCGAAGGCGTTGGCACCGACCACGGCCTTGTTGGGCTGCACGACGAAGCCGGTGGTCTGGCTGACCATGCGCGAGGCCGGCACGATCTGGGTGGTATCGATGCCCACGTCGAGACCGAAGTAGTCACGGCGAGTGCGCACCGCCATCACCACCTCCTCGAGCGAGCAATTGCCAGCCCGTTCGCCCAGGCCGTTGATGGTGCACTCCACCTGCCGTGCTCCACCGATCTTGACGCCCGCCAACGAGTTGGCCACCGCCATGCCGAGGTCGTTGTGGCAGTGCACGGACCAGATCGCCTTGTCGGAATTGGGGATCCGCTCGCGCAGTTCGCGGATGAAGTTGCCATACAGCTCCGGCACGGCATAGCCCACGGTGTCGGGGATGTTGATCGTCGTCGCGCCCTCGGCGATCACCGCCTCCAGCACACGGCAAAGAAAGTCCGGCTCCGAGCGGTAGCCATCCTCGGGCGAGAACTCGATGTCGCCGCAGAGGTTGCGGGCGAAGCGCACGGCTTGCTTGGCCTGCTCGAAGACCTGGTCCGGCGTCATCCGCAGCTTCTTCTCCATGTGCAGCGGGCTGGTGGCGATGAAGGTGTGGATGCGGCCGCGGGCGGCGTGGGCCAGGGCCTCGGCCGAACGCGCAATGTCACGGTCGTTGGCACGTGCCAGCGAGCAGATGGTGGACTCGCGGATGTGCTCGGCAATGGTTTTCACCGCCTCGAAGTCCCCGTTCGACGAGGCGGCGAATCCGGCCTCGATGACATCCACGCGCAGGCGCTCCAGTTGGCGGGCAATGCGCAGCTTTTCGTCCTTGGTCATCGAAGCGCCGGGCGATTGTTCGCCGTCGCGCAAGGTGGTGTCGAAAATGATGAGCTTGTCGGCCATGGCAGTCTCTGTATGGTGGCGAGGTGAAATGAAAAACGGCCCGCTGCTTGACGCAAGTGCGGGCCGTTGATCGGGGGGAAAGCGGTGTGTGAAGGACGAGTTCGATCAGCGTGCCCAGGAATCTCCTGGCAGTAGCAGCAGGGCAATGGCGGTCGAGCCGGCGTTCATGAGTTCAATATAGCACGCGCCCTGGCCCCGTGCTCAGTGCAGGCCGCGCTCGTCCGGATCGTCTGTCGAGGTGGCGATGACACTGACCGGTTTGCCCTTGGCCCGCTTGTAGGCGTAGACCACGTAGCCCGACAGGCCGTAGGCACAGAACAGCGCGAACAGCACGCGCGGCGGGTCCAGGCTGACCACCGCGATGCCCAGCGCAATGGCCACGAGCACGATGAACGGCACGGTGCGCCGCCCCCCGAACACCTTGAAGCTGTAGAACGGCGCATTGGTCACCATCGACAGGCCTGCATACAGAGTCACAAAGAACGCCGACCAGGTGGCCCAATCCACCTTGCTGGCACCCCTGACGCCGGCATCGTCGACCACCCAGATCAGGCCCATGACCAAGGCGGCGGCGGCCGGGCTGGGCAGGCCCTGGAAGAAGCGCTTGTCGACCACGCCGATGTTGACGTTGAAGCGCGCCAACCTGAGCGCGGCACCGGCGATATAGACGAAGGCAGGGATCCAGCCCAGCTTGCCCATGTCCTTGAGGGCCCATTGGTAGACGATCAGGGCGGGGGCGGCACCGAAGCTCACCATGTCCGCCAGGCTGTCCATCTGTTCGCCAAATGCACTTTGGGTGTTGGTCATGCGTGCCACGCGGCCGTCCAGGCTGTCCAGCACGGCGGCCGCGAAGATCGCGATGCAGGCCGTTTCGAAGCGCCCGTTCATCGCCATCACGATGGCGTAGAAGCTGGCGAACAAGGCCGACAACGTGATCGCGTTGGGCAACGCATAGATGCCCTTGCGCCGCTGACGCGGGGGCACGTCGGGCCCGTCCGCCGGCTCGGCAGTTTCGTGGGGTTCGTCCATGGGGCGCGAGGATACAGCAGCACCAGCAAGAAGGGGCCGCCGTCGGCAGCCCCTTCATCGGCAAGCAAGTGCCGGTCAGTTGCGGCTCTTGTCGACCAGCTTGTTGGCCTTGATCCAGGGCATCATGGCGCGCAGCTTCTCGCCCACCACCTCGATCTGGTGCTCCTCGGTCAGGCGTCGGCGCGAGATCAGCGTCGGCGCGCCGGCACGGTTCTCGAGGATGAAGCTCTTGGCGTATTCGCCCGTCTGGATGTCCTCCAGGCACTTCTTCATGGCCTTCTTGGTCTCCGCCGTCACGACCTTGGGGCCGGTGACGTACTCGCCGTACTCGGCGTTGTTGGAGATCGAGTAGTTCATGTTGGCGATGCCGCCTTCGTAGATCAGGTCGACGATCAGCTTCAGCTCGTGCAGGCACTCGAAGTAGGCCATTTCGGGCGCGTAGCCGGCTTCCACCAGCGTCTCGAAGCCGGCCTTGATCAGCTCGACGGTGCCGCCGCACAGCACGGCCTGCTCGCCGAACAGATCGGTCTCGGTTTCTTCGCGGAAGTTGGTCTCGATGATGCCGGCCTTGCCGCCGCCGTTCGCCGCGGCATAGCTCAACGCCAGGTCACGCGCCTTGCCGGAACGGTCGGCGTGTACGGCGATCAGGTGCGGCACGCCGCCACCCTGGCTGTAGGTGTTGCGCACCGTGTGGCCCGGGGCCTTGGGGGCGACCATCCACACGTCCAGGTCGTCGCGCGGAACGACCTGGCCATAGTGCACGTTGAAGCCGTGCGCGAAGGCCAGCGATGCCCCTTGGCGGATGTGCGGCTCGACATCGTTCTTGTAGACGGCTGCAATCTGCTCGTCCGGCAGCAGGATCATGACGACATCGGCGCTCTTGACGGCCTCGGCCACCTCGGCAACGCGCAGACCGGCCTTTTCGACCTTAGACCAGGACGCGCCGCCGCGGCGCAGGCCGACGGTGACCTTCACGCCACTGTCGTTCAGGTTCTGGGCATGGGCGTGGCCTTGCGAGCCGTAGCCGATGATTGTGACGTTCTTGCCCTTGATGAGCGAAAGATCGGCGTCCTTGTCGTAATAAACCTTCATGGTTCTCTCCGTAAAAACTGGTGTGTTCTAGACGCGCAGAATGCGCTCGCCGCGACCGATCCCGCTGGTGCCGGTGCGAACGGTTTCGAGAATGGCAGCGCGGTCGATGCCTTCGATGAAGGCATCGAGCTTGCCCGCGTCGCCGGTCAACTCGATGGTGTAGCTCTTCTCGGTCACATCGATGATGCGGCCGCGGAAGATGTCGGCCATGCGCTTCATCTCCTCGCGCTCCTTGCCGACAGCGCGGACCTTGATGAGCATGAGCTCGCGCTCGGTGAACTGGCCTTCGGTCAGATCCACGACCTTGACCACGTCGACCAGGCGGTTCAGGTGCTTGGTGATCTGCTCGATCACCTCGTCCGAGCCGGTGGTGACGATGGTCATGCGCGACAGCGAGGCATCTTCCGTCGGGGCGACAGTGAGGCTCTCGATGTTGTAGCCGCGGGCGGAGAACAGCGCCACCACGCGTGACAGGGCGCCGGGCTCGTTTTCGAGCAGGACGGCAATGATGTGTTTCATGAGGGACTCCGAAGCGCGCTCTTCAAGCCGGCGGCGGTAACCGCCAGCCCTTGGCCACGCTGGATGAATCGTTGAACGAAAGTCAGGTCCGGGTTGGTTCGGCGATCCGGCGGGGGCGGCGCCAGTGGCGGTAACCGCCGGCACCACGCCTTGCCTTCAGGCCGTTACAGGTCCTCGGACCCCAGCAGCATCTCCGAAATGCCCTTGCCCGCCTGCACCATCGGCCAGACGTTTTCGGTCGGGTCGGTGCGCACATCCAGGAAGACCGTGCGGTCCTTCAGGCGGATCATCTCGCGCAGCGCGGGCTCGACCTCGGAGGGCTTCTCGATCTTGATGCCGACATGGCCATAGGCCTCGGCGAGCTTGACGAAGTCGGGCAGCGCGTCCATGTAGCTGTGCGAGTAGCGCTTGCCGTAGTCCAGCTCCTGCCACTGCCGCACCATGCCGAGGTAGCGGTTGTTCAGCGAGATGATCTTGACCGGCGTCTTGTACTGCTGGCAGGTCGAAAGCTCCTGGATGCACATCTGGATCGAGCCTTCGCCGGTGATGCAGAACACGTCCGCGTCCGGCTTGGCCAGCTTGATGCCCATCGCGTAGGGCAGGCCGACGCCCATGGTGCCCAGGCCGCCGGAGTTGATCCAGCGGCGCGGCTCTTCGAAGCGGTAGTACTGCGCCGCCCACATCTGGTGCTGGCCGACATCGGAGGTGACGTAGGCGTCCGTGCCGCGGGTCATCTCCCACAGCGCCTCGACCACCTGCTGCGGCTTGATCACGTCCGGGCTGCGCTTGTAGGCCAGGCACTCGCGCCTGCGCCACTCGTTGATCTGGCCCCACCACGGCGCAAGCGCCTGGGCGTCCGGGCGCTGGGTGGATTCGCGCAGCTGGCTGATGAGCTCCTGCAGCACATCCTTCACGTCGCCGACGATGGGGATGTCGACCTTCACCCGCTTGGAGATCGACGAGGGGTCGATGTCGATGTGGATGATCTTGCGTTCCACCGAGGCGAAGTGCTTGGGGTTGCCGATCACCCGGTCGTCGAAGCGCGCGCCCACCGCCAGCAGCACGTCGCAGTGCTGCATGGTCATGTTGGCCTCGTAGGTGCCGTGCATGCCCAGCATGCCGAGGAACTTCGGGTCGCTCGCCGCCGTGGCGCCCAGGCCCATCAAGGTGTTGGTCACCGGGTAGCCGAGCAGGTCGGTCAGCTGGCGCAACTCGGCCGTGGCATTGCCCAGGATCACGCCGCCGCCGGTGTAGATGTACGGGCGGCGGGCGCCCAGCAGCAACTGCACGGCCTTGCGGATCTGCCCGCCGTGGCCCTTGCGCACCGGGTTGTAGGAGCGCATCTCCACCGTGTCGGGGTAGTGGAAGGCGGCCATCTTCAGCGAGACGTCCTTGGGCACATCCACCACCACCGGGCCGGGCCGGCCGGTACGGGCGATGTGAAAGGCCTTCTTCATCGTCAGCGCCAGGTCGCGCACGTCCTTCACCAGGAAGTTGTGCTTGACGATCGGGCGGGTGATGCCCACGGTGTCGCACTCCTGGAAGGCATCCAGCCCGATCGCGGGCGTGGGCACCTGCCCGGTGATGATCACCATCGGGATCGAATCCATGTACGCCGTCGCGATGCCGGTGACGGCATTCGTCACGCCCGGGCCGGAGGTGACCAGGGCCACGCCGACATCGCCCGTGGCGCGGGCATAGCCATCGGCCGCGTGGACGGCGGCCTGCTCGTGGCGCACGAGCACATGCTCGATCGTGTCCTGCTGGTACAGGGCGTCGTAGATGTAGAGCACCGAGCCGCCGGGATAGCCCCAGATGTACTTGACGTTCTCGGCCTGCAGGCAGCGCACGAGAATCTGGGAGCCGTTGAGCTCCTTGGCGGTGGCGGAAGGGGGGGATTGGAGCGGCGGCGTGCGACCCTCATTGGGGGCGCCACGCTTGATGTCCGCGGCAGACATGTCCATTTTTCGAACCTCTGTGAATTTCTCTGACGAAAAACCTTTGGTGCCCCTCCTCTCGCCCTTGTGAGGCGGACTCGGAACCTGCGCGATCAAAACTGCCGACACCCGCGGTCGGGGCGGCTTCAAAGACCAGTTCGCAAATTGTGCGAAGCAGCATTATTGCACCGTTGCGAAGCGCCCGCGGCCCGCCCCCAGGCCGGATGACATAATCGCCGCCGATCTCCCGGGGCTCACACCGCCCTCCAGCCCGCCTTGGCCACCGACAAAGAACTCTCCGATTTCCTCAAGAACGTCGAGAAGCGCGCTTTCAAACGCACGGTGTATGCCGTGCGCGACGACGACGCGGCGCTGGACATCGTGCAGGATTCGATGATTCGGCTGGCCGAGAAATACGGGGACCGCCCCGCCGCAGAACTGCCGCTTGTTTTCCAGCGCATCCTGTCCAATGCCACGATGGACTGGTTCCGGCGCCAGAAAGTGCGCAATGCGGTGATGCAGAACATGTCGGATTTCGGCGGCTCCGACGAAGATGGCGACTTCGACCTGCTCGAGATGCTCGAGACCATGGAGGGCACGCTGGGCGCCGAAAGCGCGGCCGACACGGTGGGCAGGGAACAAATTTTGCTTTTGATCGAGAAGGAAGTGTCCCAGCTTCCGGGACGTCAACGCGAGGCCTTCCTCTTACGTTACTGGGAGGAACTGGATGTTGCTGAAACCGCTCAAGCCATGGGGTGCTCCGAAGGCAGTGTGAAAACGCACTGCTCGAGAGCAGTTCATGCGTTGGCGAAGTCACTCAAGGCCAAGGGAATCACGCCATGACAACTCAAACGCGCCGGTCCGGCACGGATCCCGGCAACCTCGAGGCCCGCTTTGGGCTGCGCATCGGCGCCCTGCTCACCGAGCAGGCGCAACACACACCGCACGACGTGACCGAGCGCCTGCGCTTCGCTCGCGAACAGGCGCTGGCGCGTGCGCGTACCAGCCAGGCCGCCACGGCCACCGCCACGGTGGTCGTCGGCGCCGGTTCGTCACGGTCGGCCACGCTGGGCCGCCAACCGAGTTGGCTGACCCGCTTCGCGTCGCTGCTGCCCCTGGTCGCCTTGGTCGGCGGGCTCCTGCTGATCGACGAATGGCACGACCGTGCCGAGATCGAGGCGGCCGCTGACGTGGACTCCGCCCTGCTCGGCGATGTGCTGCCGCCCGACGCCTACTCCGACGCCGGGTTCGTCGAATTCCTGAAGCAAGGCCACGACTGACGTGCGCTTCCCGGTTCCGTTCTCCCTGTCGCGATGGTTGTCGGCCGCATTGCTGGGTTTCGCCCTGCTTGGTGCCCAGGGCCAGCCTGCCGCGGCAGGTGGCCCATCCTGGGCCCAGCTCAGCCCCGCCCAGCGGACGGCGTTGGCCCCGCTGCAAGGCGAGTGGGATCGGATCGAGGCCGACCGTAAACAGAAGTGGCTCGAGGTCGCATCGCGATTCCACGCGATGTCCCCCGAGCGGCAAGCCCGGGTTCGCGAGCGCATGAACGACTGGGCACGAAAGACGCCCACCGAGCGCGGCGAGGCCCGGGTGAACTTCCAGCAGTCCAAGAAGGTGCCCAAGGAAGACAAGCAGGCCCGCTGGGAGGCCTACCAGGCCCTGCCGGCCGAGGAGCGAGCCGCGCTCGCCGCCCGTGCCAAGCCGGCTTCCCCGGCTTCCAGCCCGGCGCGGGCATTGCGGGCTGCTCCCGTCGACGCCCAGGCGCCGAAGTCGAACATCGTCGGGCCGACGGCCACGCCGGCATCTCCGCCACGGCCGGTCACGCCGACAGTCGTCCAGGGCAACACGGGCGCCACCACCTCGCTGGTCACCAAGACGCCGACACCCCCGGCCCACCAGCCGGCCGGGCAGCCCAAGATCGCCGCCTCGCCGAAGTTGGTTGACCGCACGACGCTGTTGCCCAAAAGCGGACCGCAGGCTGCGGGCGCTCGGCCGCAGGGTGCAGCCAAGGCCCCGGCGAGCATACCGGCGGCGCCCGGCCCCGCGCCGGCCGCGACACCGTCCTCGCCCCAGTGAGACCTGTGGCCTCGGAGGCGAGCGCTGCCCAGGCGGCCCGCCAGCACAGCGTGGCGCCGTCCCTGAAGCGGCGCCTGGCCGCGCTGGTCTATGAGGGCATCCTGTTGTTCGGGGTGGGCATGGCGGCCACCTTCGCCTACTCCAGCCTGACCGACATGCGTCATGCCCTGCAGGGCCGCACCGGGTTGATGGCCTTCCTGTACGCCGTGAGCGCGGCCTACTTCGTCTGGTTCTGGACGCACGGTGGGCAGACCGTGGCCACCAAGGCCTGGCACATCCGGGTCGTGGACATCCACGGCCGCCCGGTCACTGCCATGCACGCGCTGGCCCGGTTCGTCCTCGCCAGCGTGGCTTGGTTCCTGGCCGCCCCCTCGATTGCCCAGTACGCCGGCTTGTCCACAGGTGGCGTGGCCGGCGTCTCTGCGATCTGGCTGCTGGCCTACGCCGCGGCCGCACGGCTGAACCCCGGTGGGCAGTTCTGGCACGACGTGGTGTGTGGTACCCGCCTGGTGGATGCCCGCCCGCAGAGAGCCGCATGAACCCTGACCAGAGCGGCGTGGGTGGGTTGGCGCGCCTGGTGTCGGCCTGGGGAAACTCGGTGCGCGGTCTGAGGCTGGCCTGGGCCGGTGAACGGGCCTTCCGCCAGGAAGCCCTGCTGGCGCTGGCACTGGTGCCCACCGCCTTCTGGCTTGGCCAGGGCTGGATCGAGGTCGCCTTGCTGGCCGGCAGCGTCGGGCTGGTGCTGATCGTCGAGCTGCTGAACTCGGCAGTCGAGGCGGCCATCGACCGCATCGGCCTGGAACGCCACGAGTTGTCCGGCCGCGCCAAGGATCTCGGCAGCGCCGCCGTCTGGCTGGCGCTGGTGCTGTGCGCTGGCATCTGGGCAGCCGCACTGTGGCAGCGGTTCGCGCCATGACCCTCACGGTCTGCGTCTACTGCGGTTCGCGGAACGGCACCTCGCCGGCCTTTCGGGCGGCGGCGCAGGCCCTGGGGCGCTTGATCGGCGAGCGGAGTTGGCGCCTGGTCTACGGTGGCGGCAACGTCGGCCTGATGGGCGTGACGGCAGACGCGGCACTGGCGGCCGGGGCCGAGGTTGTCGGCGTGATCCCGGAACGCCTGGTCCACCTCGAAGTCGGGCACCGGGCGCTGACCGAGCTGCATGTGGTGCCCACCATGCACGAACGCAAGCGGCTGATGGCCGAGCTGGCCGACGTGTTCGTCGCCCTGCCCGGCGGCATCGGCACCTTCGAGGAGTTGTTCGAGGTCTGGACCTGGCGCCATCTGGGCTACCACGACCAACCGATCGGGCTGCTCAACGTCGAGGGCTTCTATGACCCGCTGCTGACCTTCATGCGCCACACGCTGCAGGCCGGCTTCATCGACGCCTCGCAGCAAGCCATGCTGACCGTGCACGACGACCCTGCCACCTTGCTGGATCGCCTGGCTGCCGAGGCCGGCGGGTCCCACCAGGCCGACGATTTCAGCCGGCTTTGAACCGGTGCGCGGTCAGACCGCCGATTCGTCGGTCTCGCCGGTGCGGATGCGCACCACCTGGTCCACCCCGGTGACGAAGATCTTGCCGTCGCCGATCTTGCCGGTCTTGGCGGCCTTGACGATGGCCTCGATGGCGCGGTCGACATCGCCGTCCCGCACCACCACCTCGACCTTCACCTTGGGCAGGAAATCGACCACGTACTCGGCGCCGCGATACAGCTCCGTGTGGCCCTTCTGGCGGCCGAAGCCCTTGACCTCGGTCACCGTCAGGCCCGAGACACCCACCTCGGCCAGCGCCTCGCGCACTTCCTCGAGCTTGAAGGGCTTGATGATGGCGGTGATCTGCTTCATGGCGTGCTCCGGGTGAGAGTGGGACTTTGGCGCGATTTAAGCACGGAACTTCGAGGTGATCGGGTAGCGCCAGTCGCGCCCGAAAGCCCGGTGCGTGACGCGGATGCCGACCGGCGACTGGCGGCGCTTGTACTCGTTGATCTTGATGAGCCGGGTGACGCGCTCGACATCCGCCCGCTCGAAGCCCGCGGCGACGATCTCCTCGATGCCCTGGTCGTCTTCCATGTAGCGGGCCAGGATGGCGTCCAGCACCTCGTAGGGCGGCAGGCTGTCCTGGTCTTTCTGGTCGGGCCGCAGTTCGGCCGACGGCGGCCGGGTGATGATGCGCTCTGGGATCACCGGCCCGACCGTGCCGTCCGCGCGCTCGGCGGGCTGGCGGTTCTTCCACTCGGCCAGGCGGTAGACCAGGGTCTTGGCGACATCCTTGATCACCGCAAAACCGCCGGCCATGTCGCCATACAGGGTGCAGTAGCCGGTGGCCATCTCGCTCTTGTTGCCGGTGGTCAGCACGATGGCGCCGGTCTTGTTGGACAAGGCCATCAGCAAGGTGCCGCGCACGCGCGCCTGGATGTTCTCCTCGGTGGTGTCTTCGGCCATGCCGGCGAACTGGCCCGCCAGGGCCTCGCGGAAGGCGCCGAACATCGGCGCGATGTCGATCTCGTCGTAGCGCACACCCAGGCGGGCGGCCATGTCGCGGGCGTCGAGCCAGGAGATCTCGGCCGTGTAGGGCGAGGGCATCATCACCGCCCTCACCTTGTCTGCGCCCAAGGCGTCCACCGCCACGGCCAGCACCAGGGCCGAGTCGATGCCGCCCGACAGGCCGATGATCGCGCCCGGGAAACCGTTCTTGCCGAGGTAGTCGCGCACGCCGGTGACCAGCGCGCCCCAGGCCTGCTCGTCCTGATCGGGCACCGGAGACACCGGGCCGTGCACCTGGCCGTCGCTGCCGACCTCCAGCATCAATGTTTCCACCTCGAAACTGGCCGCACGCGCCTGGATCTCGCCGGTCGCGTCGACGGCGAACGAGGCGCCGTCGAACACCACCTCGTCCTGCCCACCCACCAGGTGGGCGTACAGCAAGGGCATGCCGCTGGCGCGTGCCCGGGCGGCCATGCGCTCCTCACGCTCGCCGTGCTTGTCCAGGTGAAAGGGCGAGGCGTTCAGCACGCACAGCACCTGCGCCCCCGCCGCCTGGGCCGCGGCGGCGGGCTCGTCGAACCAGGCGTCTTCGCAGATCAGCAGACCGAATCGCAAGCCGCCGGCCTCGAAGACCACCGCGCCACGCTGGGCATCTCGCCCGGAGGCGAAATAGCGGCGTTCGTCGAAGACCTGGTAGTTGGGCAGTTCGCGCTTGCAGTAGGTGGCCACGACCTGCCCCCCTGTGAGCACCGAGGCCGAATTGAAGCGCCGCGGCAGGGAGAACGACTTGGACCTAAGATCCGCCGCATCGCCCCAAGCCAGCGGGTGCCCCACCACCACATGCAAGCCCTCGCAATCGGCCAAGTCTTCAGCCAACTGCTGCAACTGCTGCTCGCAGGCCTGCATGAAGGCCGGCCGCAGCAACAGGTCTTCCGGTGGGTAGCCGGTCAGGCTCAGCTCGGGGGCCAGCACCAGCACCGCACCCTGCGCATGCGCGGCACGCGCACTCTCGGCGATGCGGCGTGCATTGCCGGGCAGGTCGCCCACCGTCGCGTTGATCTGCGCCAGAGCGACTGAAACGGTGACCGGGCTGGGCATGGGCGACAAGGGGAAGGGCGAAGCGGCGAATTATGTCATTCGGGTCCACCGCGACCCGGGTGAGATCGACCCGGCGGCGTGGAACCGCCTGCTGGCCGAACAGCCGTCGCCGACGCCCTTTCTGCGCCACGAATTCCTGGCCCAGCTGCACCAGAGCGGGTGCGCGGTGGCCGAGACCGGTTGGGCGCCGGCCTTCATTGGGCTGTACCGGGGCGACCAACTGGCCGGTGCGGTGGCGGCCTACCTGAAGAGCCACTCGTACGGCGAGTACGTGTTCGACTGGGCCTGGGCAGACGCCTACCGCCGGCACGGCCTCGAGTACTACCCGAAGCTGCTGGCCGCGGTGCCCTTCACGCCGGTTCCTGGCTCGCGCCTGCTGGCCCGCGATGCGGCGGACCGGCGCATCCTGCTGCGTGCGTTGCAGTCTCTGGCCGCGCAATCGGGGCTGTCCTCGGTGCACCTGCTGTTTCCTCATGAAGACGACATCGAAGCCGCCAGCGCAGAGGGCTGGATGGTCCGGCGCGGTGTGCAGTTCCACTGGCGCAACCGGCCGGGTGTGCCCTATGCCGACTTCGGCGACTTCATCGCTGCATTGCAGCGCGAGAAGCGCAAGAAGATCCAGCAGGAGCGCCGGCGCGTGGCCGAGGCCGGTGTCGGCTTCCAGATCCGTGTCGGGACCGAGATCACCGAGATGGATTGGCGCTTCTTCCACCATTGCTACAGCCTCACCTACGCGGCGCACGGCTCGTCGCCCTACCTGAGCCTGGAGTTCTTCCTGGGCGTTGGCCGGCAGCTTTCGCCACATTGGGTCATGTTCATCGCGTTGCGTGACGGCGAGCCGCTGGCGGCCTCGCTGGTGGCGATCGATGCCGAACGGCGGTGGGCTTGGGGGCGCTACTGGGGCGCGACCGAGCATGTGCCCTGCCTGCACTTCGAGGCCTGCTACTACCAGCCGCTCCAATGGTGCATCGCGCAGGGCTACCAGTGCTTCGAGGGGGGCGCGCAAGGGGAGCACAAGATGGCGCGCGGCCTGACGCCCACGCCCACCGCCTCCGCCCATTGGCTCGCCCACCCGCAGTTTGCCCGCGCGGTGGAGGATTTCCTGGCCCGCGAGGGCCAGGGCATCAGCGCCTACCTCGACGAGCTGCGTGAGCGCACGCCCTTCAAGCCGGGCGAGCTCACTTCCCCTTGAAGTCGCCGGCCACGGCCATCACGAACCGCTGCGGGTCGATGTACTTGCGCCAGGCTGATGCTGCCTGCTCGGGCGTGACGGCGGCAATCGCGTCGTCCAGCTGCTGCGCCACCTGGAAGGTGCGGCCCAGGTAGGTGTTGTTGGCCAGGCCACCGGCCAGCGCGCCGTCCTGGGCGCGGGACAGGCGCCGGAAGCTCAGCAGGCCTGCCTTGGCCTGGGCGATCTCGGCTGCCGTGAAGCCGGACTTCAACGCCCGCTCGATCTCCTCCTTGAAAGCGGTCTCGACCTTGGCTCGGTTCTGCGGCGCGAAGATGGCGCTGGCCTGCCACAAGGTGTTGGCGTCCTGAGCGTTCCATTGCAGCTGGCTGCGCACGTCGTAGCTCAGGCCCTCGGTCTCGCGGATGCGCTTCCACAGGCGCGAATTGCCACCGCTGCCCACGGCGAAATTGGCCACCATCAGCGGCGCCTGGTCAGCGTCCAGTTCCTTCAGCGGCAGCGGCAGGCGCACCAGCATCGTTGCGTTCTGCTTGTCCGGCGTCTCGAAAACCAGCCGCGTGGGGGGCGGCGCCACCAGCGGCCGCGGAACACGGGCAAAAGCCACCCCCGAGCGCCAGCCGCCGAAGGCCTTCTCCAGGGCCGCGCGCACGGCGACCGGATCCAGCGAGCCGACCGCGGCGAACTGCGCGGTGCCGGCGCCCACGAAGCGTTCGTGGAAGGCCTTGACCTGCGCCACACCGAGCGCCTTGGCTTCGGCCTCGGCCTGGTCGAAGTTGCGCGCATGGCGCACGTCGTCGGCGGGATACGGGTTGCCATGGCGGTCCAGCGCGTCGTCGGCGATCGCGCCGGGCTCCTTGCGAGCCTCCTCGATGCCGGAAAGCACCTGGCGGCGCACCTCTTCCAGCCCGTCGGCCGGGAAAGCCGGTTCACGCAGCATCTGGGCCATCAGCTCGATGGCCGCCGGCAGGTTCTCGCGCGTCGTCAGCACGCTGGCCTGCAGCGTCTCGGCACTGCCGCCGAACTGGATCTCGGCCTTCAGCGCCGTCATCCTGTCTTGCAGTTGCTGGCGGCTCAGGTTGCGCGTGCCCTTGTCGAGCAGTGAGGCCAGCATCTCACCCGCGGTGGATTGGCCCTTCAGGCTGGCTTCGTCGCCCAGGCGCAACGACAGCTGCGCGGTGACCGCGTCGCCGCGGCTGGGCTTGGGCAGCAGCGCCACCTTCAGCCCCGGGGCGATCTCGAATCGCTGGGTGCGCGCCTCGATGTTGGCCGGCGAGGCGTCGAACGCGGCCACCGTGGCGAGGGTCTCGACCGCCTTGAAATCTTTCATCTCATGGGCCACATCCACATTCGCCGGCTTGGGCGCCCTGATGGGCTTCTCGGTGGGCACGTAACTGGCCAGGGTGCGGTTGTCGCGCAGCAGGCGCTCGGTGGCCACGCGGTTCAGGTCGGCGGCGGTGACCCCCTTGACCCGGTCACGCAGCAGGAAGAACAGGCGCCAGTCGCCTTGGGCCACCGTCTCGGACAGCGCCACGCCCACCGTCTCCGGATCGGTGTAGCGCAGTTCCCAATCTTTCAGCCACTTGGCGCGGGCCCGGTTGAGCTCCTCGTCGGTCACCGGCTGCTGGGCGATCGATTCCAGGGTCTCCAGCATCGCGACACGGGCCTTGTCGGCATCCTGCCCGGGGGCCAACTGGGCACCGAAGAGCATGAAACCCGGATCGGCCAGGGTCGCGTTCCACGAGAACACGCTGGCGGCGAGCTGAGCGTCCACCAGGCGCTTGTGCAGGCGGCCCGAGGGCACGTCGGACATCACCAGCCCGAGCAGTTCGAGGGCCGCCGTGCCGGGGTGCGGGCCGGGGGGCACGTGGTAGCTGGCGAACATCAGCGGCACGCCACCCTGGCGGCGCAGGGTGACGCTGCGCTCGCCGTCCTGCACCGGATCGATGGTGTAGAGGTGCGGGAGCTTGCGCTTGGGCGCCGGCACCTTGCCGAAATCGCTACGCACCCAGCCCAGCACCTTGGCCGGGTCGAACTTGCCGCTGACGATCAGCGTGGCGTTGTCCGGCTGGTAGTACTGGCGGTAGAAGGCCTGCAAGCGGCCGATGTCGACGTTTTCCACGTCTGCCCGGGCGCCGATGGTGTCGTGGCCGTAGTTGTGCCACTCGTACATCGTGGCCAGGGTCTTCTCCACCAGGATGCGCGAGGGGCTGTTCTCGCCCATCTCCATCTCGTTGCGCACCACCGTCATCTCGGTGTCGAGGTCACGCTTGGCGATGAAGCTGTTGACCATCGCATCCGCATGCCAGGACAGGTACCAGCGCAGGTTGTCGTCGTTGGCGTTGAAGCTGGCGAAGTAGTTGGTGCGGTCCAGCCAGGTGCTGCCGTTCGCCCGCAGGCCGCGCCTGGTGAACTCGGCCCAGGCGTTCGGGTTCTTCGGCGTGCCCTTGAAGATCAGGTGCTCCAGCAGGTGCGCCATGCCGGTCTCGCCGTAGTTCTCGTGCCGAGAACCGACACGGTAGGTCAGGTTCACCGTGGTGGTCGGTTTGCTGTCGTCCGGCGCCAGCAGCACCTGCAGGCCGTTGGGCAGCCGGTACTCGACGATGCCTTCGACAGAACGGGTGGCTGCCAGCGGAGCAGCTGGCGCAGCGGCCACCACCGGCGCCTGGCGCTTGGGCGGCGGCTTGCGGGCGGGCGCCGCATGCACGGCGATGGACAACAACGCACCAGAGAGAACGAACCACACCGCGGCGGGCTTGCGCATGCATCAACTCCTGAACGGGGGCCGACAGACCGCACACCAATGAAAACGCCGCCCGAAGGCGGCGTTGGCAGGGCTGTCACGCCGATGGGCGGACGATACCTCAAGCGAGCGGCAGCCCCGGCATCAGGCTTGCTTTGCCTTCCAGGCGGCCTGGCCTTCGCGCACCTCGGTGCGCGCGGCCTCGGTGCCCTCCCAACCTTCCACCTTCACCCATTTGCCGGGCTCGAGGTCCTTGTAGTGCTCGAAAAAGTGCTGGATCGTCTTCAGGCGCAGGGGGTTCAGGTCCTCGGGCTTCTGCCATTGGCTGTAGATCGACAAGATCTTGTCGATCGGCACCGCCAGCAGCTTGTTGTCGCCGCCGGCTTCGTCGGTCATGCGCAGCATGCCCAGCGGGCGGCAGGTGACCACCACGCCCGGGATCAGCGGCACCGGCGTGATCACCAGCACATCCACCGGGTCGCCGTCGGCGGCCAGGGTCTGCGGGATGTAACCGTAGTTGCAGGGGTAGTGCATCGCCGTCCCCATGAAACGGTCGACGAACAGCGCGCCGGAGTCCTCGTCGACCTCGTACTTGATCGGGTCGGCGTTCATCGGGATCTCGATGATGACGTTGAACTCGTCGGGCGCCTTGGCACCCGGGGTGACGTTATGGAGGCTCATGATGTTCTCGGAAGTTGCACGGGGAAAACCCCGATTCTACGAAGTGCCCTTGCCACGCCCTGACACGCGGCGGCTTTGATGCACCGCAGGAAAACACCATGCCGACCCGGGATGCCTTCCCGTAGCATGCCTGCGCGACCCGGGGGCGGCAAGACGCCCGCCCCGCATGAGAGGGCGAAGATCAGAAATTCTGTGTCCGAGAGCGGAAGGAGAAACCTTGATGTCGACCACCATGGCGCTGTATGTGGCGCTGGCGTGCGGCCTGGCGGCTGTGCTTTATGGCTTCATCCAGCGTAGCTGGATCTTGAGGCAGGACCCGGGCAACGCCCGCATGCAGGAAATCGCGGGGGCCGTGCAACAAGGTGCCGCCGCATACCTGGCCCGTCAGTACAAGACCATCGCCGTCGTCGGCGTGGTGCTGGCGGTGCTGATCTTCTTCTTCCTCGACAAGCTCAGCGCCGGCGGCTTCGTGCTGGGCGCCGTGCTCTCGGGCGCATGCGGCTTCATCGGCATGAACGTCTCGGTGCGCGCCAACGTGCGCACGGCACAGGCGGCCACCAAAGGCATCGGGCCGGCACTGGACGTGGCCTTCAAGGGCGGCGCCATCACCGGCATGCTGGTGGTGGGCCTGGGCCTGCTGGGCGTGGGCATCTTCTTCATGGCGCTCAGCGGCGGCAGCAAGGTGGACAGCGAAACGCTCAAGCCGCTGCTGGGCTTTGCGTTCGGGTCGTCGCTGATCTCGATCTTCGCGCGGCTGGGCGGCGGCATCTTCACCAAGGGCGCCGACGTCGGTGCGGATCTGGTGGGCAAGGTCGAAGCTGGCATCCCGGAGGATGACCCTCGCAACCCGGCGGTCATCGCCGACAACGTGGGCGACAACGTGGGCGACTGCGCCGGCATGGCCGCCGACCTGTTCGAAACCTATGCCGTGACGCTGATCGCGACCATGGCCCTGGGTTCGCTGATGGTCACCGGCGCCACGGTCAATGCGGTGGTCTACCCGCTGCTGCTGGGCGGCGTGTCCATCATCGCCTCGATCATCGGCTGCTACTTCGTCAAGGCCTCGCCGGGCATGAAGAACGTGATGCCGGCCCTCTACAAGGGCCTGGCCGTCGCCGGCGTGCTGTCGCTGATCGCCTTCTACTTCGTCACGACGATGTTGTTCCCCACGCCGCTCACGCTCACCGCCGGCGGCACGGTCTCGGCGATGGCGCTGTTCGGCGCCTGCGCGGTCGGCCTCGTGCTCACCGCGGCGATGGTGTGGATCACCGAGTTCTACACCGGCACCCAGTACAGCCCGGTGCAGCACATCGCGCAGGCCTCCACCACCGGCCACGGCACCAACATCATCGCCGGCCTGGGCGTGTCCATGCGCTCCACGGCCTGGCCGGTGCTGTTTGTCTGCCTGGCCATCCTGGCGGCCTACCAGCTCGGTGGCCTGTATGGCATCGCGGTTGCAGCCACCTCCATGTTGAGCATGGCCGGCATCGTGGTCGCGCTGGACGCTTACGGCCCGATCACCGACAACGCCGGCGGCATCGCCGAGATGGCCGAGTTGCCCAAGTCCGTGCGCGACGTGACCGACCCGCTGGACGCCGTCGGCAACACCACCAAGGCGGTGACCAAGGGCTATGCCATCGGTTCGGCCGGCCTGGCGGCGCTGGTGCTGTTCGCCGACTACACGCACTCGCTCGAAGGCCGGGGCATGAGCATCGCCTTTGACCTGAGCGACCCGAAGGTGATCGTGGGCCTGTTCATCGGCGGCCTGATCCCCTATCTGTTCGGGGCCATGGCCATGGAAGCCGTGGGCCGTGCAGCCGGTGCGGTGGTGGTGGAAGTGCGCGCGCAGTTCAAGGACGGCGCCATCATGGCAGGCACGCGCAAGCCCAACTACAGCGCGGCCGTCGACATGCTGACCACCGCGGCGATCAAGGAAATGATCGTGCCGTCGCTCTTGCCGGTGGTGGTGCCGATCGTCGTCGGCCTGCTGCTCGGCCCGGCCGCGCTGGGTGGCCTGCTGATGGGCACCATCGTCACCGGCCTGTTCGTGGCCATCTCGATGTGCACCGGCGGCGGCGCCTGGGACAACGCCAAGAAGTACATCGAAGACGGCCACCACGGCGGCAAGGGCAGCGAGGCGCACAAGGCCGCCGTCACCGGCGACACCGTGGGCGATCCCTACAAGGACACCGCCGGCCCGGCGGTCAACCCGCTGATCAAGATCATCAACATCGTGGCCCTGCTGATCGTGCCCCTGCTGCCGATGAGCGGCGCCATGAAGGCGCACGCCGCGGCAGACAAGCCTGCGGTGGCGGCGGAGGCGGCCGCTTCGCCGGCTGCCGTGGCACCGGTGGAAGCGCCGGCCTCGGCGGCCAGCGGCAACTGATCGCCAGCACGATCCGTCATCCCTCGGGGGCCGGCGCTTGCCGGCCCTTTTCTTTTCTGGGGCCATCGGCCACCCCCTTTGACGATCGCAGCCCAAGTTCGTATCGTCGCTGCCGGCAACCCCTACAGCCTGAGGAGACAGCATGACCACCTTGACAGTGAACGGCCGCCGCATGACGGTCGACGCCGAGCCCGACAGCCCGCTGCTTTGGGTCCTGCGCGAGGACCTCGGGCTCACCGGCACCAAGTTCGGATGCGGCATGGCGCTGTGCGGTGCGTGCACCGTGCACCTGGACGGCCAGCCGGTACGCTCCTGTTCCACGCCCCTGTCTGCGGCCGCCGGCAAGAAGGTCACCACGATCGAAGGTGTCGGCGCCAGCGCCACCGGCAAGGCCGTGCAGGCGGCCTGGGCCGAAGTCGACGTGCCGCAGTGCGGCTACTGCCAGTCGGGCCAGATCATGAGTGCCTGCGCCCTGCTGGCCAAGAACAAGGCCCCGAAGGACGCCGACATCGATGCGGCGATGAGCGGCAACATATGCCGCTGCGGCACCTACAACCAGATCCGCGCCGCCATCAAGGGTGCGTCGATCCAACTCGTCAAGGGAGCCTGACCATGAGCGACACCCCCGCCGTGCAAGCCACCCGCCGGCAATTCCTGCAGGGCTCGGCCGCCTCCACCCTCGTCATCGGCTTCGCACTGCCGCAGTCCGGGCGTGCCGCCGTCGGGCCCGCCACCTTCAGCCCCAACGCCTACCTGCGCATCACCCAGGACAACCGCATCACCGTGGTCTGCGGCTCCTCGGAGATGGGCCAGGGTGTGCTGACCTCCATCCCGATGCTGGTCGCCGAGGAGCTCGATGCCGACTGGCGCCTGGTCGGCGTCGAACAGGCTCCCGTCAGCGCGGCCTTCAACAACCCGATGTTCGGCATGCAGGCCACCGGGGGCTCCACCACCGTCCGCGCCCACTGGGAGCCGATGCGCAAGGCCGGTGCCGCCGCACGCGAGATGCTCGTGGCCGCCGCCGCCGCGCAATGGAAGGCCGGTACCGACGAGTGCCGCACCGAGGCCAGCCAGGTCATCCACCGCAGCGGCAAGAAGCTCAGCTACGGCGCCCTCGTGGCTGCCGCCGCCAGCCAACCGGTGCCGGAGGCCCCGAAGCTGAAAGACCCCAAGAACTTCAAGATCCTGGGCAAGCCCACCAAGCGCCTCGACTCGGCGGGCAAGATCAACGGCACGGCCAAGTTCGGCATCGACGCCCAACTGCCCGGCATGCTGGTGGCGGTGATGGCACGGGCTCCGCAACCGGGTGCCAAGGCCACGGTGGTGAACGACACCAAGGCCAAAGCCATCAAGGGCGTGCAGCAGGTCATCAGCATCGACTCCGGTGTCGCCGTGCTGGCCACCGGCTACTGGGCCGCCAAGAAGGGCCGCGACGCGCTGGACATCACCTGGGACCTGGGCAAGCTCGCCAAGCTGAGTTCGGCCGAGGTCTCCGACAAACTGCGCGAGGGCG
This sequence comes from Vitreoscilla sp., assembly GCA_018780145.1. GTDB lineage: Bacteria > Pseudomonadota > Gammaproteobacteria > Burkholderiales > Burkholderiaceae_C > Ideonella. Next base: position 29,968 of record JADMKA010000087.1, read on the forward strand.
CGCTGAACGCCGACGCCGTGGCCAAGGACGTGGGCAACCTGAAGGACGCCGCGGCCAGCAGCGCGCAGACCATCGGCGCCGTCTACGAGGCACCCTACCTGGCGCACGCCTGCATGGAGCCGATGAACTGCACCGCCTGGGTCAAGGGCGACGAAGTCGAGATCTGGGCCGGCACGCAGAGCCAGGGCCCGGCGCAGGGCATCCTGAGCCAAGTGGCCCAGGTGTCGCCGGCCAAGGTCAAGGTCAACACCTTGATGCTGGGCGGTGGCTTCGGCCGTCGCTTCGCACCGGACTTCACCATCGACGCCACGGTGCTGTCGAAGATCTCGGGAAAGCCGGTCAAGCTGATCTACACCCGCGAGGACGACATGGCTGCCGGCTTCTACCGCCCGGCCTCCATCGCCCGCTTCGAGGGCGCGCTGGACGCGCAGGGCCAGGCCACGATGCTGCGGGTGGACGTGGGTTCACCCTCCATCATGGCGGCGTCGGGCTTCATGAAGATCCCGCCGAACGGGGTGGATCACTTTGCCCTCGAAGGCATCGACGACAACCCCTACGACATCGGCTCCTCGCGCATCGCCTACGGCCGCGTGGAGCCCGGGCCACAGGTCTGGTTCTGGCGTTCGGTGGGCCACTCGCAGAACATCTTCTTCATGGAGAGCTTCATCGACGAGCTGGCCGCGAAGGCCAAGAAGGATCCGTTCGAGTTCCGCCGCGCGCTGCTCGGCAAGCAACCGCGCTACAAGGCGGTGCTGGAACTGGCCGCCCAGAAGGCCGGCTGGGGCACCGCAACGCCTGCCGGTGTCTCCCGCGGCATCGCAGTGGCACAGAGTTTCGGCAGCTATGTGGCCGAGGTGGCGGAGGTGTCGATCGGTGCGGACGGCACGCCCAAGGTGCACCGCGTGGTGGCCGCGGTGGATTGCGGCATGACCGCCAACCCGCTGACCATCGCGCGCCAGATCGAGGGGGCCATCGTCTACGGCCTCAGCGCGGCGCTGTACGGCAAGATCTCTTTCAAGGACGGCCGGGTCGAGCAGGGCAACTTCCACCAGTACCCGGTGCTGCGGATGAACGAGATGCCGAAGGTCGAAGTACACATCCTGCCCAGCACCGAGGCGCCGGGCGGCATCGGCGAGCCGGGCACGCCGCCGATCGCCCCCGCCGTGACCAACGCCATCTTCGCGGCCACCGGCAAGCGCATCCGCAGCCTGCCCATCGACCCGGAGGCCCTGAAGCGCGTTTGATGGGGCACCCGGTGCCTGGAGTACCCGGCACCACCCGCCGAGCGGGTCGCGCGGCCGCTTGGGGCGGCCCGGCGCTGGCCGCGTCCGTTGGCGCTATGCTGGACGCCGATGCAACTCCCCTGGCTGCTCGACGACACCCCGTTCCCGCCCACCGCCGGGGCCCAGGGCCCCGACTCCGGGGCGCCAGGGCTGCTGGCGGCCGGGGCGGATCTCAGCCCTCCCCGCCTGCTGGCGGCGTACCGCCAGGGCATCTTCCCCTGGTTTGGCGCGGGCCAGCCGGTGCTGTGGTGGAGCACGGACCCGCGCATGGTGCTGCGCGCGAGCGACTTCAAGCTGTCCCGGTCGCTGCGCAAGGTGTTGCAGCGCTTCCTGCGCACACCGGGATGCGAGATCCGCTTCGACCACGCCTTCGAGGCGGTCGTCGGCGCCTGCGCCAGCTCGCCGCGCGAGGGCCAATCCGGAACCTGGATCCTGCCCGAGATGGTGCGGGCCTACACGGCGCTGCACCGGCTGGGCCATGCCCACAGCATTGAGATCTGGATCGCGGGCGAACTGGCCGGTGGCCTCTACGGCATCAACCTGGGCCGCATGTTCTTCGGCGAGTCGATGTTTTCGCGCCAGGCCGACGCCTCCAAGATCGCCCTGGCGTCGCTGGTGGCGTTTTGCCGCCGCGAGGGTATCGAGCTGATCGACTGCCAGCAGGAAACCAGCCACCTGGCCAGCCTGGGTGCCCGGCCGATTCCGCGGGCCGCCTTCGAGGCCCACCTGAAGGCCACCGTGGATCAGCCGCGCCCGGCACACTGGGCCTATGATGCCGACTGTTGGGCGCACTTGGGGCTGAATCCCTCCGCGCCCGCTGCCGATAACCCGACGTGACCCACCCGAAAGAGCTCCCGTTCGCGTCGCTCCAGTTCTACGCGACGGCGCCCTATCCGTGCAGTTACCTGCCCGATCGCATGGCGCGCTCGCAGGTGGCCACGCCTGGGCACCTGATCCACGCCGAGGCCTACTCGGCGCTGGTGGCTTGCGGCTTCCGCCGCAGCGGCATGTTCACCTACCGGCCCTTTTGCGACCAGTGCCGCGCCTGCAAGCCGCTGCGGGTGCCGGTCAACGCGTTCAAGAGCACCCGCAGCCAGCGCCGAGCCTGGGCGGCGCATTCGAACCTGAAGACACGGGTCATGCGCCTGGGCTTCGTGCCCGAGCACTACCAGCTCTACCTGCGCTACCAGGCCGGCCGCCACGCCGGCGGCGGGATGGACCACGACAGCGTGGACCAGTACACCCAGTTCCTGTTGCAGACCCGCGTCAACTCCCGCCTGATCGAGTTCCGCGAGCCGGCCGAGGACGGCCTGGGCGAGTTGCGCATGGTGGCCATCGTCGACATCCTCAGCGACGGCCTGTCGGCGGTCTACACCTTCTACGACCCCGACGCCCGCGCCAGCTACGGCACCTACTGCGTCATGTGGCAGATCGAGCAGACACGGCAGATGAAGCTCCCGCACCTGTACCTGGGTTACTGGATCGCCGAGAGCCCGAAGATGGCCTACAAGGTCCAGTTCCGCCCGCACCAGGTGCTGGTGGACGGCACCTGGCAGGCCGGCGACGGCGCCTGATCGTCGCCCGATCCTGCACCTCGCGCCGCAGGATCCGCCGCCCGTCGCAGCTGGCTGGCGCTTCACTGCCAGCGGCCTAGGATCGCGTCCATCGTGAACCAGGAGACCGCCATGCCGACCCGCCGCCCCTTTGCCCTGCTGATGCTGCCGCTGGCCACCGCCGCCTTGACCATTGCCACCCTGGCCTTGCCCGCCTTCGCCCAGGCCGCCACCGTCGAGATCTCGACCGGCCTGTTCAGCGCCAAGGTCGCCGGCTCGGGCAAGATCATCGACGACAAGCGCAGTGCTGCCCCCTTCACCCGCCTGCGGCTGGACAGCGCGATCACGGTGAACGCGCGGCCCGCCGCGGCCCCAGGCGTCACGGTACGGGCCGACGACAACATCGCCCCGCTGATCCTGACCAGCGTCGAAGGCGACACGCTGGTGATCAAGCTGAAGCCCAACACCGGCATCCGCACCGACTCGCCGTTGGTGGTGACGGTGGACTTCACCCGCCTGACGCACGCCGACCTGCGCGGCAGCGGCGACCTGAACATTGCCTCGCTGAAGGGCGAGCAGTTCGAGCTGTCCCTGGCCGGCTCGGGCGATGTGCGCCTGGACGGCGCCGAACTCTCCCGACTGACGGCCCGCCTGGCTGGCTCCGGCGACATCTGGGTCAACGGCAAGGCCGACGAGGCCACCTACAACCTGGCCGGCTCGGGCGATGTGCACGCGGCGGACCTTGCCGCCAAGCGCGTCAGCGTCGACATCGCCGGCAGCGGTGACGTGAAGGTGAACGCCACCGACTCGCTGGCCGTGCAGATCGCCGGCTCGGGCGACGTGGCCTACAGCGGCAACCCGCCCAAGGTGACCAGCCGGGTCGTCGGCTCGGGCGACCTGCGCTCGGTGCGCTGACCGCCCGGGTTGCGCAGCTTCGCACGGCAGGGGCCCCCGGCCGGCGTTGTCGACATGGCAGTTTCCGGCCATCATCGGCGGGCCCGATGCTTTGACAACGCCCTGCCCGACCGATGCGACCCGACCCCCAACTGCGCAAGCTCGACATCGAGTTGCCCGCCAGCCCACCGGCCACCGTCCGGCTGATCAGCCTGCTGGCCAAGGACGACCTGGCCGTGAGTGAACTGGCCGAGGTCATCGAAGGTGACATGGCCCTCGCGGCGGCGGTGGTGCGCACCGTCAACTCGGCGATGTTCGGCGTGCTGCGGCGCGTCGAGACGGTGGCCGAGGCAGTGGTCTACCTCGGCATGCGCGAGGTCGCGGGCCTGACCCTGGAACTGGGTCTGCGTGCCCGCTTCCCCCCATCCCCCGCGATGACCCGCATCTGGGACGCTGCGCGCCGGCGCGGCCTGCTGATGGGGCGCGCGGCTGCCAGCCTCGGACTGCATGCCTGGCGCGCCCAGTCTGCCGGCCTGTTTGCCGAGAGCGGCCAGGCCGTCCTGTGCGTGCATGCGCCGGATGCGTACCCCACCATGCTGGCACGCCACCCCGGCCAGATGCCCGCACTGCTGGCCGACGAGGCCGCGGCATTCGGGCTGACCCACGATGTGCTGGGCGCCTCGTTGTGCCGTGCCTGGGGCCTGGCCGGCGACGTTGCCGAGTACGTCCGCGAACGGCCGCACGACACCTTGCGCTGGGCCCAGCGCGGCCAGCCGGTGCGGGCGCTGCTGGCGCTTGGCGCCGTGGCCGATGCGCTGATGGCGGGCAGCGACGCGGATGCGATGGCCGAGCAGGTCGCCGCCGGCGCCGGGCTCAGGCCTGCCGTGCTGGTGCAGACCCTGCGCCAGCATGCAGAGCGGCTGCAAGGCAGTTCCGACGAGGACTGAGCGTGCCGCTCTCATCCCCTCTCTTGGGGACGAGCACGACAGCACCCCGCACGCCCGGTGAGGCCCCCCTCACTAGACTGGGGCATGACGAAGACCTTTCGCCTGGCCACCTTCAACGCCGAGAACCTGTTCAGCCGTGCGCGGGTCCTCAAGCTGGTCGATCCAGCCCGTCGCGGCGATGTCCTCGCACAGATCGCCGAGCTCGAAACCCTGCGGGCGTCGAGCCACCTGAACCCCACCGAGAAACGCCGCCGGGCCGAACTGGCGCGCAACCTGTCGCGCTACGTCGATGCGAACGGCACGGGCGTTGCCGGCAGGTTGAACCACCGGCGCACCGCCCTGACCGAGCAGCAACGCGAGAACACGGCCCAGGTGGTTCGCGCGGTCGATGCGGATGTGCTGTGCCTCCTGGAGATCGAAAGCCGAGACGCACTGGACGCCTTCAACCACCGGCACCTGGGCCACGCCTTCCCGTTCAACATGCTGGTACAGGGCTTCGACGCGCGCGGCATCGACCCCGGCCTTCTCAGCAAGTGCCCCATCGTCGCACTGCGCAGCCACCTCTTCGACCAGGCTGCCGGCCACCGCCTGTTCACCCGGGACTGCCTCGAGGTGGACATCGACCTGGGCGGTGGGCACTGCCTGCATCTGCTGATCAACCACTTCAATGGCCCGGGCCCCGGCTCCGAGCGTGAGCGAGACACCTTGCGGCGCCGGCAGGCGAGCGCCGTCGCGCAGATCCTGGCCACCCGCTTCGACCTCGCGTGTGATCTCGTCGCCGTGGTGGGCGATTTCAACGACACGCCGCAGCGTGCCCCTCAGGCCCTGGCACCGCTGCTGAAGATGAGTGGGCTGCACGACGTGCTGGCATTGCAATTCCCGATCCCCGACGACCGCTGGACCTGCCACCGGCACAAGAACGAGCAGATCGATTTCATCCTGGTGTCGGATGCGCTGAAGGCGGCCTTCGGCCAGGCCGGGGTCGAACGCCGCGGCATGCCCGAGTTGCAGCGAAACACCATCGCCCAGGAGAGCCCTTTTCCGGGTGTGCGGTCGGCGGCCAGCGCCGCATCGAGCCACGCAGCGGTCTGGGCCGATTTCGCGCTCTGACCGGCCGGGCGAACGGGCTCCGCGGGTCTCATGGGCTCGGGGCGCAGGCGGCGCACTCGAACCGGCTTCTGCCCGCCCGCTTGGCGGCATACAAGGCCGCATCGGCGCTGGCCATCATCGAGGCGGCGGTCGCCAGGTCCGGGCTGTCCGCCACGCCGACCCCAATGCTGGCGGAAACCAGCAAGATGTGGTGGTCCCATTGGATGGGCGCCACCATCCGATCCAGGATCTTGCGAGCGACGATCTGGGCCTCGTCGGGCTTGTGCATCTGTTCCAGCACGACCACAAACTCGTCGCCGGCCAGCCGGGCCACCATGTCGGAGCTGCGGACGCACGCCGACAAGCGCTGGCCGAACTCCACGAGAACCGCGTCGCCGGCCGCATGGCCGTAGGTATCGTTGATGTCCTTGAAGTGGTCCACATCGATGAACAACAAGCCGACGGGCCGCGCCCGGTGGCGTGCGCGCAGCAGAGCTGCATGCAGGCGCTCCTCGAACTGGTGCCGATTGGGCAGGCCGGTCAAGTGGTCAAAGCGCGCCAACTTCGTGAGTTGCCCTTCGACCACCTTCATCTCGGAGATATCCATGGTCAGTGAGTAGAGGCCCCGAACCTGACCATCGCTGTCGCAATCCGGCACGTAAGTCGTGCGCACGAAGCGTTTGACCCCGGCCATCTCGACTTCCGCCTCGAAGCTGACCCGTCGGCCCGAGGCAAGGACTTCTGCAGCCTGGTGCCTGTGTGCCTCGAACGCAACCGGGCCGAAGACCTCGCTTGCGCGCCGCCCGATCACCTCGCTGGGCGGTTGGCCCATCCACGTTTCGAAGGTCTGGTTCGCGAAGAGGATCCTGAGGTCCTTGTCGACATAGGCGATCAATGCCGGCAGGTTGTCGGCGATGGCCTGCAGGCGTTGCTCACTGGCAGCGAGCTTGGCTTCCGCCTCCTTGCGGACGCTGAGATCTCGGAGCATCAGATGGGTCTGCCAATTGCCGCTCGCGTCGCGGTAGCGCGCCAGCTGGCATTCAACGGGCAGCATCGCGCCATCGGCCTGCCTGAGCGAGAGGTCGACCCTCGCGTTCTCTGCCTGCTTCACCAGCCAGCCTTGGATCAAGTCGCCGTTGCCATGAGGCAGCGAGGACAGCACGCGCGACTCGATCGGTGCATCCGGCAAGCCCAGCATGGACGCCGCTGCCGGATTCACCATCACCAGCGCGTGGTCCGGGCCGATCATGACAATGCCGTCGTGGGCATGCCGCACCAATGCAGCAAGTTGCCGACGGTTCGATTGAAGCTCGGTTGCCATGCCACAGACCAACAGGCTGGTGCAGGCCTGTGCGGTGATGTAGCTCCACAAGGCCAGGATGCCAGCGTGAGCATGGTGCCCGGCGAAGGGCCCCAGCCCCTGCGCGGTGCCGAACGCTGCCGTGATCGACAACACCAGGACGGCCACGGACGAACTGATGACACCACCGCGCAAGGCCAGCATGGTGATCAGGAAGAATGGCAACGACACCAGCGGGAACAACAGGGCCGAGTCCTGCTTCAGCCATGGCGAGAAGGCGGCCAGCCCGCACAAGAGTACCGCGGCCTGGAGCAAGGCGTTGCCAGCGCCATCGCGCCCGACAAAGGTTCGCTTCAACGTGGGCTGGTTCATCGCCACGAGGGGAACCCCACCCAGCAGCGCCCCCACCGAGTCGCCAATCCACCAGCTCATCCAGGCCTGTGGCCATTGCGCAGCGTCCAGAACGCCAGCCACCAGCAACCACGTGGTCCCGTTGGTGGAGGTGACCAGCATGCCGAGCAGCACCGCCAGCAGAAAGGCCGCCAGATCGCTGCGGCGCACCAGCCGCCAGTCGAACCGCCACCGCTGCAACAAGAGGGTCGACAGCCAGGGGCCCAGCGTGTTGCCCAGCCCGACGGCGGCAGCCATCCACAGCGGCCCGCCGATGGCGGCATTGGCGCCCATCGCACCCACGAAGACCGCCGGGAGCATGCCTGCTCTCCAGCGGGTGTACGCCGCAATCGCGATGCCCGTCGGTAGCCAGACCAACGAGACGTGCGTGCCGACGTACGGAATCAGCAGGCCCAGCCTGGCCGCCAGGTAGTAGCTCGCCGCCACGACGAGCAAGCGCACGATTGTGCGTTGCAGCGGCTGCGGCGAGAGATCGACATGATCAATCACACCAGATATGAGCATAAAGATGACGCCAAAACCACCCGGTGCCGCGCGACTTGTCGTCGCGTCGGCCACGCATCCCTGGATGTTCCCCCAGGCCCCAGACCTTGGCTGGCAGCCTCACTTCGCCTAGTGTGCTCCTATCCAGTCGCGAGGGCCGTCAATGAAGCACCACCAGTTCATGGCATTTCGCCTGAACCGCGGCCCGGTGAAAGGCGAATCATGTGATCAAGAAATGATCGACCGACACCGCTGGATCGGCAACAATCACGGCCGACAGGCCGCGTTGTTTGCAGGCCGGTTGGAGTGGTGCGCCTGGAGGCCTGGTGAAGTACGAAGTCAGTGTCGAACGAAGCGCGGAACTGCTCCGCCTGGCCCTCCCCATGATGTCCAAGCAGGCCGCGGCCCTGCACCCGGTTAGCTACGCCGTCTGGTACGAATACGTCGCCCAGACGAACCCAGCATTGCGGACCGCCGTCGACCAGGCGCTGGCGCAACACGGCAAGCTGGACGAGGCGGGCACGCACGCCCTGTTTCGCCAGCATGTGGCCGACATCGACCCCGACACGGGCCAGCGCGTGGCCGACGGGTTTCAACGTGTGCTGTCGAGCATGGCCGAGTCGGCCGCGCAGGCCGGTGACCAGACGGCAAGGTTTGGGTCGTCGTTGTCACGCCTGAGCACCGAACTGGGTTCGAGCGACAACACGCTGGTGGGCGAGGTGTTGGGGCACACGCGTGACATGCAGGCCTCGATGGCCCATCTGCAGAAGCGGCTGGACGCGAGCCTGAACGAGATCAACACCCTGCGGTCCGAGGTTCGCCGTGCCCGCCACGATGCGTTGGTCGACAGCCTCACGGGTTTGGCCAACCGCCGAGCCTTTCAAGAGCAGCTCGCGGCCTGCCTGGCCGAACACGCGGCGGACACGCGGCGCGAAGCCCCCTGCCTCGTCGCTGGCGACATCGACCATTTCAAGCTGATCAACGACCGCTATGGCCACGGCTTTGGCGACCAGGTTCTTTGTGCGGTGGGCCAGATACTGAAGTCGGTGGTGGCCGAGCCGGGCCTGGCGGCGCGGGTCGGCGGCGAAGAGTTCATCCTGTTGCTGCCCGCAGCACCGTTGGCCGACGCCGAGCAGCTCGCCGAGCGTGTTCGGGCCACCGTGGCGGCGAGCCGTGTGCGCCGCAAGGGTGGTGAGGTGGTCGGAGAGCGCCTGACCATCTCGCTCGGCGTGACCCACTATGTGGCCGGCGAAGCCGTGAACGATTTTGTCGAGCGAGCCGACCGGGCGCTCTACGAATCCAAGAATGCGGGTCGGAATCGTGTGACCGTCATCGGCCATCACGGCGCGCACTGACTCTGGAATGCCGGCCTACCCGTTCATGTAGCCATCGAGCACGCGCAGCAGCTCCCGGAAGTCGATCGGCTTGGTCAGATAGGCTTCAAAGCCCCTGTCGATCGCCGCCTTGATCTGATCCGGCAGCGCGTCGGCGGACAGGGCCACCAGATGGATGTGGGCCATCGCCGGGTCCCGGCGCAGCATGTCCGCAAGTTCCAGCCCGGTCATGTCGCCCAGATGCATGTCGACCAGCAGCAGATCGGGCGCCTCGGCACGCGCCATCTGAAGCGCCATTGCACCGCTGGTCGCCGCCCGCAGGCTCACCGCCGGCCGGAACACCATGGCCTGCCTAACGAGTTCGACATTGACTTCGTTGTCTTCGGCATAGAGCACGTGCAGCTTGCCATCCAGACCACCATGCTGGCTCGGCATGAAGGGTGCCGGCGCATGCACGGTCGGCCGGCTGGCACGCTGCAACTGGACAGTCGCCACGGTGCCGCGCCCTACAGCGCTGTCGATCTCCAGGCTGCCCCGCATCATGTCGACCAGATGCTGCGACAGCACCAGGCCGATGCCGGTCCCCTCGACGCCACTGCGTTCCGCCCCCAAGCGATTGAACGGCTCGAAGAGCCTGGCCAGTTGCTCCGGGGTCATGCCACCACCGGTGTCGGCGATGACGAACTCGCCCAGGCCCTCATGCGCGTTGAGGCTGAGGGTCACCCGCCCTCCGGTGCGGTTGTACTTCACGGCGTTGCTCAGCAGATTCACCAGCACCTGGCGCAAGCGCACACGATCCGCCACCACCCACGACGCGGGCGAACTCGGCAATGGTGTCTGGATGATGACCACCTCGGCGCTGACGGCCAAGGGTGAAACGATGGCCACGGCTTCGTCCGCGACGACCTGCATGTCGACGGCCTCCAGCGACAGGGTCAACCGCCCTGCTTCCACCTGCGACAGGTCCAGGACATCGTTCACGAGCGCCAACAGGTGGGCGCCAGCGTGTTCAATATGCTGGACACGCTGCAGTTGGTCAACGCTCATCGCGTGCTCGCGGTCCATCCGAAGCAGCTGCGCAAAGCCGAGCACTGCGTTAAGCGGCGTGCGCAACTCATGGCTCATGCGCGACAGAAAGTCGGTCTTGGCCCGGTTCGAGGCTTCGAGGGTCTCGCGTGCCTGACGCGCCTCTCGAATGGCGCGCTGCTCGCTGGTGTCGCGCAACACCACCGTGATCAGCAGGCCCTGGTCGGTCTGCAACCGGGACAGCGAGGCCTCCATCGGGAACTCCTCCCCGCCCGCGCGCAAGCCCGTCAGTTCGTGGACGCCAACCAGGATCCGAGTCTCCGCCTTGCCCCGCGAGAACTGCCGAAGCATGTCATGGTGCGCGGGCCGCTGCCGCTCCGGGATGAATCGTTCGAGCGGCTGCCCGACCGCCTCCGACGCCGGCGTGTGAAAGAGCCGCTCCGCGGCCCGGTTGAACAACACCACGTTTTCTTCGGCATCGACCGTGATGACACCATCGGCGACCGAGTCGACCAGGCGCGACAGGCGCTTTTCGCTTTCGCGCAAGGCAGCCTGGGTACGCAGCCGCTCGCCGATGTCGAAGAAGGTGGCCACGGCCCCACGGACCTTGCCGTCCTGGACCACCGGGTGGGACCAGTATTCGACCGGGAAGGAGGCGCCCTCGCGGGTCCAGAACACTTCGTCCGTGACATGCACCGCCTCAACCAGGCGGTAGGCCTGGTACATCCGGCAGTCCTGGCCTGGGTACGGCCGCCCGTCGGCGTGGGTGTGATGAATCAGCCGGTGGATGTTCCGACCGACCAGGTCGGATTCGTGCCCGTAGCCCAGCATGGCCAGGGCCGACCGGTTGACGAAGGTGCAGTTCCCGTCCGTGTCGACGCCATAGAGACCTTCCGCCGTCGAGTTCAACAGCAGTTGCAGCGACTGTTCACGCCGACGCAGTTCGCCTTCGGCCGCGGCATGCGTTCGCAGGTTCTGCCGCACGAACGCCACGCCGATCAGCGCCAGCAGAAGCGCAAGCGCCAGGTTCAACCCCAGCAGCAGCCCCTTGGCTTGACGCGACGCGGCCCCCAGTTGCGCCGAAAAGTCGCTCTCCAGCTCGGTCAACCTCTTGTTGAGGATGGGCGCCTGGGTGAGCATCTCGCGCACGGCGGGCGCGTCGGGCTCGTTGGCCTGCAGGCGCTCCCGCGCACGATCCACCAAGGCCCGCATTTGCTCGATGACGCGATCACCTTCGGTCCAGGTGGCGATCGGGTCGGCCATGAACGGGACACGGTGAAACCAACGGAACAGGCGAATCAGGCCATCAATGTCATCGGGGTGGTTGCCACCCTCGATGAAGCCTTGCCTTGCACGCTCTACATCAGGTGGCTCCTGCTGCAGCGCCTCCCTGGCCTTGCGATCTCCCAGGGGCACGGCCAAGGCCACGAGAAAGCGTTGGTAGTGTTCATCCTGCTGGGTATCCGCGTAGTCCAGCAGGTGGATCTGCGCGTCCTTCTGCCCCTTGGAGTACAGGCTCTCGCCGGTGACATAGGCCCGCACAGCTGACAACAGGTCGATGCTGAGCACGGCCACCAGCACCTGGAGCACGATGATGCCGGCAAGCACGGAGACGACCGGCCATGACCGGCTCGGGTGACGCGCGTTCAGGCGCGTATCCGCTCCGCAGGGTACGGCCGCGAATCCAGTGGCATCGGCTGAGACACGATGTCCTTGGCGTCAAGGCAGTGGTCCAGCGTGAGGCGCATGTAGCTGTAACTCGTGACCACGCGGGAGCGGATCAGCTCGACTCCGCGCGCCGTCGGGTTGGTCCCCATCAGCGCGCAAATGATCTCCAGCGCCTCCCACGGATGCGTGTCGTCGTACTTGGCATGCAGCTTCAACCACTTCATCGCCTTGGCGCGCACATCCGCCGCGAAGACCTGCTCATAGGCGTCGGAGGAGCAGACCAGGGTCGACCAATCTCCCGTGACACCTTCAATGGCGTAGTTGGTGGCCGCCATGCCGGCGGCAAGCGAATCACGCTCGCAAGTGTGCCAACACCAATGTGACAACGCATGCGTTTCCGGGGGAACCTCCCCGTGCAGCAGGTCGTCGCGCGTGACCCCGCTGGCCAGAGCCCACTCCAGCCAATGGTCGGCATGGTTCTGCTCGACGCGAATGTTGCGGATGAGGTAGCGCCGGGCCTCGTCATGCCCTCGAGTTCGACCGTACTGGACCTTGAGGAGGTTTAGCGCCATGTACTGCGGAAACTGCTCGATCACGGGCCAGACACCGACCAGGAAGGTGCTCATCTGGCTATCGTCAAGCGCCGCATCGCGCATCCGCACGAACAGCTCATGCCGGGCGACGCGGCTTCGAGCCTGCGCGCAATTGGCCACCAGATCCTGAGCCCAGGCGGGATAGCTGTGGATGTCATCCAACGCCCCCTGCCGAACGAACATATCGCTCATTGCGGTTCCCCAACGTGGTTTGAGTGGTGCCGCCGGCTGCATGGCTGGCGGTCATTTGTTGCCGAATCTATCAAGACTCGCGTGACTGTGCAATCTGTTCACTGGTTTGACGCAACGACTTGGTGGTCATGTCGGCGCCGGCAGGCCCTGATCAACAAGATCGAGCTCCGGGTACCTGCGAAAGATGCCCTGTTCGCTGAACGGGATGCGCCGCTTGCTGCGCAGATAGGCGTCCACCCTCGGCAGCGTGGCTATCCTGTCATGCAACTGCACGACCGCTGGCGCCTTTGACAGCGCTCTTTCCGCAGCCTTCGGAAAGGCATACCTGAGGCCCTCGACCAACTGGAACAACGAAAGGTCGGCGTAGCTCAGCTTGCCACCGACCAGGTGCCGCGAGCCACCAGGGTTGCGCACCACGATGCGCTCGAACCATTGCAGGTACTTGGGCATGCGGTCGTTGCAGAACTCCCTCGCGCGACGCAGCGCTTCGGGCCTCTGATCCTCGTAGTACAGGCCCGTGCCGACCGGATGGTGCGTGTCGTGCGCTTCGGTCACCATGTCGGCGATGGTCAGCTGGATCTGCTGTGTCCAGAGGCGTGCCTGCTCGCTGCGCGCCACCAGCTTCAGCGGGGGCCCGAGGTACTGCAGGATGGCCGACGTCTGTCCGATCAGGACGTCACCGTCCCTCAGGAACGGCGGCGCGAACGGCGGATGCTTCACGCTGCTGTCCTGAAGACAGCGCAGCATCGCCGACACGCCTTGGCCCGAGCCTTCGGGGCCACGGGCCACATCGACGTAGGGTGCGCCTGCGGCCTCGAGCGCAAGCCGGACAAATTCGCCGCGCCCCTGAATGGTCGGCCAGTAGTGGAGTTCGTATGCCATGCAGGGGACTGTATCCCGCTGCCATCGGCCGTGCCGCACCCGCATACTTGCGCATGGCTGATGCCCTCTTGCTTCCCCCTTTCGTCAAGGCGCCCACCGGCGTTCGGGTCGTCGGGCTGGGCGCGTCAGCCGGAGGGCTCGAACCGCTCGAACAGTTTCTGTCTGGCGTTCCAGGTGCGAGCGGCCTCGCCTATCTGGTGGTCCAGCACATGGACCCGACCCACAAGACCTTGCTCGTGGAGCTGTTGCAGCGCGCCACGTCGATGCCGGTGCACGAGGCTGTGAATGGCCAGCCCGTGGAAGCCAACTCGGTCTACGTCATCCCACCCGATGCTGAACTGACCGTCCTGGCCGGCGCGATGCGCCTGGCGAAGCCCGCCGAGCCGCGTGGGCAGCGGCTGCCCATCGACGTGCTGTTCAGTTCGTTGGCGCGCGAACTGGGCGAACGGGCTATCGGTGTCGTCTTGTCGGGCATGGGGTCGGACGGCACCCACGGACTGCAGGCCATCAAGTCGCAGGGCGGGCTGACCCTCGCCCAGTCGCCCGAGACGGCGCAGTTCGACTCCATGCCGAGGAGCGCCATCGCGGCAGGCTGTGTCGACATCGTCGCCACGCCTGGCGATCTGCCTTCGCGCATCCTGGGCATCACCGGGCCTCAGCTTCCTCCCGGGTCATTGCCAGCCGAACCCGCTGTCGAAGCAACGCTTGCCCTGGACACGATTCTCGCGCTGCTGCATGAACACACGCGGCACGATCTGACGCTCTACAAATCGAACACGCTGGTCCGCCGGATTGCGCGGCGCATCGCCGTGCATGGCCTGGATTCGATGGCCGCCTACGCCGGCTTCCTGCGCTCGAACACGCAGGAGTTGGAACTGCTGTTCAAGGAGATGCTGATCGGTGTCACCTCGTTCTTCCGCGACCCGGAGGTCTGGCAGGATCTTCAGGACAAAGTCCTGCCGGTCTTGATGAAGCGCCATGCCGCCGACACCGGCCCGCTGCGCGCCTGGGTGGTCGGTTGTTCGACCGGCGAGGAGGCCTACTCGTTGGCCATCGCCTTCACCGAAGCCCTGGACGCCTTGCCGGGGCCAGCACATCGTCAGTTGCAGATCTTTGCCACCGATCTCAACGCCGACGCGATCGCGTCGGCGCGAAGCGGCCGCTTTGCCGCGACGATCGCCCAGAACCTGACGCCGCAGCGCCTGTCGCGGTTCTTCTCCGAACGACCGGACGGGTATCAGATCGACAAGCGCATCCGGGACATGGTGCTGTTCGCCCAGCACGACGTGATCATGGATCCGCCGTTCACTCGGCTCGACATCCTGTCGTGCCGGAACCTGATGATCTACTTCGGATCCGCGCTCCAGAGGCGCCTGGTGCCACTCTTCCACTACAGCCTGCAACCAGGCGGCGTGCTGCTGCTGGGCAGCTCGGAGACCGTGGGACGCGCCCAGTCGCTGTTCGCGCCACTGCACCCGAAGTCGAGGCTGTACTGGCGAAGCGAGAATGGAGGCGCCGTCGGCGCCGTGGTCTTTCCAACCCACCGGCGCCCGACATTGCGATCGGCGTCGCAGGAGACAACTCTGCCGCACCTCAACACGCCACCGGCGAACCTCCAATCGCTCGCCGATCAACTGCTGCTTCAGTCGCATGCGCCTCCGGCGGTGCTGGTGAATGATGCGGGCGACATCGTCTACATCAGCGGCCGCACGGGCCGCTACCTGGAACCTGCCGCGGGCAAGGCGAACTGGAACATCCATGTGATGGCGCGGCCCTCCATCCGCGCCCAACTTGCCGTCGCCTTGCGCACGGCCCTTCAGGACAAGGCAACGGTCGAACTGCGGGCCCTGCGGCTCGACGACGACACCACGGCTGCCGTCGACATCACGGTCCAGGCCGTCGTCCAGCCGAAGTCGCTCGAAGGCATGGCGATGATCATCTTCCGGGACCTGCCTGCCGCACCCAGCCGCCGCGGGCGGCGAACCAAGCCACCGGGTGCCACGGACCCCGGCGTCACCGAAGAGCTGCTGCGCTCCCGCGAGGAGATCAACGCGCTGCGCCAGGAGATGCGTGCATCGCAAGAGGAACTGCAGGCCGCGAACGAGGAACTCCAGTCGACCAACGAGGAGTTGCAGTCCGCGAACGAGGAGTTGACGACGTCCAAGGAGGAGGCGCAGTCGATGAACGAGGAGCTGCAGACCATCAACGCGGAGCTCCAGTCCAAGCTGGATGATCTCGCGCTCGCGCAGAGCGACATGCAGAACCTGCTCAACAGCACGGACATTGCCACGCTGTTCCTCGACAACCAGCTCAATGTGCGCCGCTACACCGAACAGATCGCCAGGGTCATCCACCTGAGAGAGGGCGACATCGGCCGCCCGCTGAGTGAACTGGCCAGCACGCTGCTCTATCCTGAACTTCACGCGGATGTGAAGGAGACGCTGCGCACACTGGCGTTCAGCGAGAAGCAGATCGCCACCAGTGACGGGCAGTGGTTCACCGTGCGCATCATGCCGTACCGCACACTGGCCAACGTCATCCAGGGCGTGGTGATCACCTTCGTGGACATCACCGTCGCCAAGGAGCTCGAGTCGCGCCTGCGCAAGGCGTAGAGTGAGTGATCCGAACACATCACCCAGAAGGCCCCCATGCCCGACTCGTCCGACCCGACCGTCCATGCCATCGAACCGGACCGCCTGGCCGATCTGCGCAGCCGGGCAGCCTCCCGCCTGACGGGGACCGCCGCCACCAAGGGCTCCGTCGCCATCGCCGCTGATGCACTGACCGTGCTGCATGCACTGGCCTCTTCCCCTGAAACCGCGTCGGACGCGCTGGCGTTGCTGCACGAGCTTCAGGTGCATCAGGTTGAACTCGACCTGCAAGCCCAGGAGTTGCTGGAATCGCGTGCGGAGCTGGAGTCCGCCTTGCGCCGCCAGATCGAGCTCTACGACTTCCAGCCGGTGGGCTGCTTCACGATCGATCCTCGATGCGTCCTTCGCGAGCTGAATCAGACCGGGGCCGACATGCTGGGGATCGGGCGCGATGACGCGTTCGGGTTGTCGCTCGACGCCTTCTTCTGCGCTGACAGCGCGCGTCGGTTCAGATTGGCGCTGGAGAGCCTTGGCCCAAACACGCGGCGAGTTGCATGCCTGCTCACGCTGTGCCCCAAGGGTGGGCCTGAGCGGCCGGTGATGGCCAGCATCGGCCCGGACCCCGCAGCGAACCGGTACCTGGTGAACTTGACGAACACCGCGGGCGAAGCAGAACACCTGTCCCTGGGATCCTGAGCGCGCCTCAACGATCAAACGGGGGCACGGCCCGGCGCAACTGGTCCAACGCGTCCATGCACTCGCGAAGTGCAGTGCCCGGCTCTTGCAGCGGCACGCCAATGCCGCCAGGCATCTCCTTCTCGACCGCCACGCGCGCCAGCAGGTCGAGTGCAGCGCGAAACAGGAGATCCCAGTCCTCGGGCGCGATGCCTGCCGCGCCCATGCTGCTGGTCGCGTCAGCGGCGGTTCGAGGCGGCGCCACATCACCATGCCGACCATCGGGCCGCTGGGCCAGCGGAATCATTGCGAACTGTCTGCACACAGCTCGGAACAAGTCTCGCAGCGCCGGCCTGGCGGGTAGGCCGGTATCGGTCATCTTCATCAGATCAGTCCGCGCGCCCATGCGCATCCCGCCTCAAGGCCGAACAGCGATGCCGTTAGGCACCGACCCGACGCCGTTGACACCACGCGCCGGTCCGCCCAGTGCGGCGACCCTGGATCTTCGAATGGTCATGATGCTCTCCTACATTGGCTTTCACAGCCTGTCGCCGGGCTGCAACCGGCGGAAGTGCTGTGTCCAATGTGGCCCTGGATCGCGGGACGCTCTGTTCGGTACCGAACCCAGGTGGCGGCCCGACTTAAGCCACGTCAACCGATTGCCGTTTGGGCATCGGTGCAATCGACCTCATGTGGCTACCGGCGGTCGTATTCCTTCTTGACGACGGCGTGGCACTCGCAGGATCGCCGTTCGAGCCCCACCCGGTCACGGACGGCGATCTGGCCGCGCGAGCAGTGGATTAACCCGGCCTCCTGCAAGTGACCGGCCGCCGCGGTCACGCTCTCGCGGCGCACGCCCAGCATGCCGGCGATGAGTTCATGCGTCACCGCCACCTCGCCGCTCTGCAGCCGATCCAGGCTGTGCAGCAGGAAGCCACACAGTTGCTGCTCGATGGTGTGGTGGCGGTTGCAGATGGCGGTCTGCGCAATCTGTGCAGACAGCGCTTGGATGTATCGCAGCAAGACACGCCTCGCCGTGTCGGAACGGCCGAACTCGTTCTGAATCGCCCGAGCCCCGATGCGAAAGCCTTGCCCTGCGATCAGCACCGCGCTGCCATTGCTCGTGCGGCCGTCTCCCAGGAGGAGTGATACACCGATGACGCCTTCGTTGCCGACGACGGCAACCTCGGTCGACGCGCCACTGGCAATCGCCGAGCCAAGTTGTGTTCGGTGACGCACGGAAAACCTGAGGCAAGGAGCGCAAATTGATCTCCCCAACAGGATTGAGAAGGAAAGCATGATGACAAGCAACTACGTGACCCGCGACAACTTCGGCATGTACGCGAACGGCGACTCAGGACCGGGCCCGGCCCTGATGGGTGCCAACACACTCCTGGGTAACGACGTCTACAACAAGGACGGCGAAGATCTGGGTGACATCAAGGAGTTCATGATCGACATGGCCTCCGGCAAGGTCGCGTACGCGGTCTTGTCGTACGGCGGCCTTCTGGGCATGGGCGACAAGCTGTTTGCCGTGCCCTGGGCGGCACTGACACTGGACACCGAGAACAAGCGCTTCACGCTCAATGTCCTGAAGGATGCCTTGAAGGACGCACCGGGGTTCGACAAGGATCGTTGGCCCGCGATGTCAGACAGGACATGGGCCAGCGGTGTGCACAAGTTCTACGGCACACCCTACTCGGCCGACTGAGCCGATCCACAGGCCTGCGGCAACGCCGGCCTTTCAACTTCCACTCAAGGTGACATCATGAACAAGGATCAAGTCAAGGGCACGCTCAAGGAAGCCGCCGGCAAGGTGCAAGAAGGCGCCGGCGTGGTGATCGGCAGCACCGAACAGCGGGTCAAGGGCATCAAGAAGCAGGTGGATGGCAAGGTGCAGAAGGCTGTCGGCGACATCAAGGAAGCCGTCACCGATTCCAGCAAGAAGTAGGCTCCACCGCAATGGAGGCCGATACCCGGCCTCCGTGCTGTCGCTCTCCTCTACGCGACGACGCTGTTCATCCCTCAGGGTGCCGGCGCATTTGCCTCACGTTCGGGATGGCGGTGTCTGCCCAAGGCGACGATGAAGTTCGCCGCCGCGTGGTCCGCTTTGGCGGCGGGTTCCATCAGGATGCCCGGATCTGCGTCGCCGCTCGCAAGAGTCGGCGAAATGCCAGCCCGCTCGATCAGCGCCTTCGAGGCCCCGAGCGCGAGGAGGGTCTTGCCATGCCGGTACTGGTTCGAGATGAAATCCATCACCTCGAAACGGGCACCGAGGGCCTTCACGCTGCCGGCACCATCGGGCAACACGAGGCCATCGAACAGCACGGGGCTTGAGTTCTCCAGCGTTCCGGTGGCATCGAACGTCTCGCCGCCGTTGGGCTTCACCGGACCCAGGCGCGGCGCGATCAGATGCACCTTGGCTCCTGCCGCCAGCAGCGCTCCTTGCACGGCTGCAACGGACTTCCCATCCACGCCATCGGCCACCAGGATGGCGACGCTGCGCGTGCGGATGCCGCCATCGCCCGGCCTGGCCGTCAGCGACAGCGCTGCCGAGCTGGTGACCTCGGGCTTGGCGAGTTGCGCCTGCACCTTCGGCATCGCAGCGGGTACGTCGATGCCCAGCCCCGCAGCGACGGTAGCGGCGAGTTCATGCGATACGTTGACCAGCGACGACACCATGCGCTCGCGGATCGCGGGCACCGTGACTTTGCTCAGCTCGAATCGGAAGCCGCCCGCGACGTGCGACTTCTCGACCGCGGTCTGGCTCTCGTAGAACAAGGTGGCCTGGGCGTAGTGCTCGGCAAACTTCTCGGGCTTGCCGCGCAGCTTGTCGCCCTGCCCCTGGTCCACCGACTGCGGGAACGAGACGAAACCCGCAACGCCGGCCTGGAACGGACAACCACCACCCAGCGAGTTGGGCTCGTAGGCGACACGGCCACGCGGGATGTCCTGGCGGTGCAGCCCGTCGCGCTGGTTGTTGTGCACCGGCGCGAGCGGCGCGTTGATTGGAATCTCATGGAAATTGGTGCCACCCAACCGCGTGATCTGAGTGTCCAGGTAGGAGTGAATGCGACCGGCGAGCAAAGGGTCGTTGCTGAAATCAATGCCCGGCACGACGTGCGCGGTGCAGAACGCCACCTGCTCGGTTTCGGCGAAGAAGTTGTCCGGGTTGCGGTTCAGCACCATGCGGCCCACCGGCGTCACCGGCACCAGCTCTTCGGGGATCAGCTTGGTGGCATCGAGCACGTCGAAGCTGAAGCCCTCGGCCTGCGCCTCGGTGAATATCTGCAGGCCAAGCTCCCACTCGGGGTACTCGCCCGACTCGATGGCCTCCCACAGATCGCGGCGATGGAAGTCGGAATCGGCTCCGGAGATCTTGACGGCTTCGTCCCACACCAGCGAATGCGTACCGAGCTTGGGCTTCCAGTGAAACTTGACAAAGTGCGACTCGCCCTTCGCATTGACCAGCCGGTAGGTGTGCACACCGAACCCCTGCATCATGCGCAGGCTGCGCGGGATGCCGCGGTCAGACATCACCCACATCAGCGTGTGTGTGGTCTCGGGCATCAGCGATGCGAAATCCCAGAAGGTGTCGTGAGCGGAGGCGGCCTGCGGCATGCCGTTGTGCGGCTCGGGCTTGACGGCATGCACCAGGTCGGGGAACTTCATCGCGTCCTGGATGAAGAAAACCGGGATGTTGTTGCCCACCAGGTCCCAGTTGCCTTCGTCGGTGTAGAACTTGACGGCGAAGCCGCGGATATCCCGGGCGGTGTCCGTGGAGCCTCGTTCGCCGGCGACGGTCGAGAAGCGCGTGAACACCGGCGTGATCTTGCCGGCGGCCTGGAACGGCGCAGCGCGCGTGAGCGCCGTCAACGGCTCGTAGGCCTCGAAGTAGCCGTGGGCCGCAGAGCCACGTGCATGAACGACTCGCTCGGGGATGCGTTCGTGGTCGAAGTGGGTGATCTTCTCGCGCAGGATGAAGTCTTCGAGCAGCGTCGGGCCACGCAGCCCGGCCTTCAGAGAATTCTGGTTGTCGCCGATGGCCACGCCCTGGTTCGTGGTCATCGCCAGGCCGGCGGCGTTCGAACGAGCGCGGTCGAGGGCGCTCGTCTTGGACGACGCATTGATCTCGCTCAGCGTGCCGGCCCCCGCCATGGGCGAGCTGCTCGACGCGTCGGCACCGCGTGGTGGCGCAACGGCGTTCTCGCGGCCGAACTCATGGGCCTTGCCGGTGTTGTAGGGCATCGACGCGGCCAGCGCCTGCACGGCAGCCAGCTGTTCGGCCAGCGGGGGGCCCTCTCGCCTCGGTGCTTCTGCGCCCTTGGCTTTGGCTATTGTCTTCATGGGTGAGCTTTCCGAGTCTGTTGACTTCGACGTGGAGTGGACCGGCCTTAAGGCGCGCTTGCGGGCTTTGCCGGGCCGAGCGGTGCCGAGTGATCGTTGTTCTGCCCTGGCATCGGCATCGCTGTGGATTCCTGCGCGGCGCTCATCGTGCTGTTCGATCGTCCGAGCGTTGGATCCGCCTTGGTTGCGGTCGCAGGCGGCAAAACCGACTCGGCCGACGGCACCGACGGATTGGCGACAGCCCCTGCCGTTGCACCGGATTCGGTCGGTACCGTGGCGTTGACAATTGGCGTCGGAGGGCTCGTCGGTGTCTTGTCACAGGCGCCCAGCCACAGTACGCAGGCGCAGAGCGCGGTCCCGGCAAATCGTGTGTTCATTCAGTTCCCCTGTTGATGGGTAGGCTCATTGCGCGCGTACATACCGGCGCCATGGCCCGGCTTGCTGCCCGAGCCGGTCCGCGACCGCCGCAAGCACATCCCGGTTCCAGCCCATGCCGATGTGGCTGCCGCCTACCTCGATGTCATGGACGAGGCTCGACGGCTTGTCGTGGCGACAGGTCTGCCACGCCACAACACCATCCGACCGGCTGTAGATCGAGGTGGTGCGGAGCGGTGGCGGTGTGCGCAGGCGCCCGCTCAGCACTGGCTCATGCGCACCATCAGCTCGACGGGCTGACGCGGGTCCAGGCATCTCGCGCCGCATGTCTGGCCCGATCCCAACCCAGGTTGGATGTACCGTGGTTGGCGGCCCAATCTCTCGACATTTCGGATTCGACATCGTCGAAGGCGCGCCCCGGATAGCGGCCATAGGCATCCACCCCGAAGCCGTATGCGGGGCCGTAGTCGTCGAAGCTCGAACCCGTCTCGACGTAATCGCGCCCACTGAAGTTCTCGCTCCAGTAGTCTCGCTCGCGGGTCGGGTCGATCACCTCTGCCACGCCCTTTCCGGCCAGCCCGCCAACGACAGCGCCGATGGCCGCACCGACGAGGGTGCCAGCCGGCCCCGCCACCGTCCCGGTTGCCGCACCGGCCGCCGCGCCGCCGACGACAGCGCCGATGCCGGTGCCCACGGGGTGCGCGCCAGGTGCACCGCTGATCGGGTCGCGGTTCGCGCCGTCGTTGCGAAGGTCATTGGTCATGGTGATCTCCTTGTGGTGTGTGGCTCTGGATCGAGCCGGATGGGTTTCAGCGCGCGGTGCCGCGCCGGAAGATGTTGACGACCGCCAGCAGGATGGCGGCGCCGACGAACCAAGCTGTCTATGGGGTCCCGAACGAAATGCACAGGAATGGCGCGACGATGTTCGGACTGGCACTCAGCCTGGTCTGTGCGGCTGCGCACTCATTTCAGATGTTTGGCGCCGATCACCGAAGCCAACCACTCGCCGAACCACTCGCGTACGGGCCTGACCAGCCACTTCGCATAGCTCACCCGGTGAGCCAGCACGAGATTGGACTCGGGGTCCGTGGTCTGATGGTGGCACCGGCGCTGAGCAGCGGCCCCAGGTGGTCCGCGACGCGCCGCGCACGGCGTCGCAGTCAATTCGCTTGCCCGGCAACACGATGCGCAGCTTGACTCCACGCTTCAGCACGTCGACGATCAGCAGCCTGCGGTGAGTGCGGTTGTTCAGGCGCCCCAGATGCGACCAGTGCGGGGGATGAAACCGCCTGACCTGGACGCCGGCCTGCGCCATCACGGGCACCAGGCTGTCTTCCATCTTCACGCTGCCCACCCAGTCGAGCAGCACATGGACCTTCGACCGGAGGGTCAACCCCTCCTTTTGGGTTTGGCCTTCGGAGCTGGTGGTGAGATCGCTTCGGAGATGGCAGCCTTCACCTGTCGCTTGGCCTGTGCCGTGGCCTGGCCGCGCCAGGACCCCGCGACACCGTTCGCAGCGCTGAGCCACATGCTCATGAACGGGTTCTTCTTCAACCATGGATTGGCCATGTCACTCCTTCGATACGTTCGGTTGCACTTCAGCGGGTGAGGCGGGCGATCACGGCGCCCAGCGCCAGCGCCGCAGCGACACAAACCAGCGGGTTGCCGCGGATGGTGGTGCGCGCACCTTCGACCCATGCGTCCCGAGATTCGCGCAACTGGGCGGCCTTCGAATGCAGTGCATCCTCGGCGGCCGAGACGCTGTCGCCCAGTTGCCGCACCGCCGGTGCAGCACGGTCTGCGAGGCGGTCGATCGTGTCGTGTGCGCCCTGCACCGCACTCTTCAGCATGCCCACCGCTGCCGGCGGGGCCTTCTCGGTGCCCGGAAGCATCGAGGTATCGGGCACTGGCATCCGTTGGTCACTGGTGGGCCAGGGGACAGTCGACGCGTTGCCGGGATAGGGGGTTTCGTTCATGACATCTCCAATTCGGTTCGGGCTGGCTGGGCCAGCAGTTTCAGTGCACGTTCACGAGTGCACGACCATAGCGACGCGGTACATGGGCCGCTGTAGTCCGATGCCGTGCATGGCTGTAGGCACCATCCTCCGCCGCACAGTGTGCGGCAACGCACAGTCGGCGCCGTGCGGGCCTCCGATGATGGAAGAAGGCCCCAGTACCCATCCCATTGCTCGAAGACACGGCCGTGCCTATCTCGCAGGGACCCCCGCATGAAATTCAGCGCATTCATCAAGGACAACCTCGACGCGATCGTGGCCGACTGGGAGGCCTTTGCCAGGTCACTGCCCGCGGGCCGGGCGATGTCTGCCCTCGCACTGCGCGACCACAGCCGAGAGATCCTTCTGGCCATCGCTGGCGACATGGAGATTCGGCAGTCCGACCAGGAACGAGCCGAACAAGCGCAGGACATCGTTCCGACCGAAGCATCCACCGCCAGCGCGGCCGCAGAGCACGGTGCGTTGCGGCAGATGGCAGGCTTCGACCTCGTGCAACTGTTTGCTGAGTTTCGTGCCATGCGGGCCAGCGTCATGGCGTTCTGGCAACGGACCGAAGGTGCAGAGCCGGGATCCTCGTCGATCGAGGAGATCGCCCGCTTCAACGAAGGCATGGACAAGGCGCTGGCCGAGTCGGTGCAGCGCTACTCGAGCGAAGTCGCTGCGTCGCGCGACATGTTCCTGGCCGTGCTCGGCCATGATCTGCGGGGCCCGCTGTCGGGCATCGACATGTCGGCGATGCTGCTCGCCAAGGCTGGCCTGGCGGACTCGGCCAGGCAACAGGCTGCTGCGCGCATCAAGCGCGCCTCCCGGGACATGAACCGCCTGATCACCGACCTGCTGGAGTACACGCGCACCCGCTTGGGTGCCGGTATTCCGATCGATCGCTCGGTCTGCGATCTGGGCCCGGTATGCGAGGCGTCGCTCGAGGACATTCGTGCCGGCAATCCGGAGCAGCAGTTCGTGCAGCGGATGTCGGGCGACCTGATCCTGCAGGCGGACGCTGCCCGCATGCAGCAGGCGCTGTCGAACCTGCTGAGCAATGCGGTTCAGCATGGCAACCGGCGGTCACCGGTCTCGCTCACCGCCGACGGCGAGGTGGATGCCATCGTTGTGAAGGTCTGCAATTCGGGTGATCCGATTCCACCGGACGCACTGCAGGCGATCTTCGAGCCGCTGGTGCAGACGCCGAACGCCAGCTCTGAGGCACATGAACGTTCCAGAACCAGCCTGGGGCTGGGCCTGTTCATCGTGCGCGAAATCGTGCTCGCCCATGGCGGATCGATCACGGTGGAGTCGTCGGTCGCGGTGGGCACCGTGTTCACGATCCGCTTGCCGCGGGCGCCGGCCTGAGCGCCTCTTTCGTCGAAGCCACACATCGGAGAAGCCATGATCAGCACCGCGCGCATCACTGGAACGGTTGAGTACCGGGAGGGTGACGGTGCCAACATCACCATCCGACCCGGGCCATGCGAGGTCGAAGAGACGGCATTGGACGTGACGATCAGTTGGGCCGACGGCGATTCACACGGCTCGGCGGCCATGCCCATTGCCGACTACCGGCGCTACATCGCGAGCAAGGCCATTCAGGTCGATGCTGTGAAGGCCTCCTGAAGCCAAGCGGTCGACGCTCGACCTCTTGTGAAGTGAACCGCGCGGTTCGCCATCGTGGCGACCGGCATCCGCGCCATCTTGTCGAAGTGGTCTTGCGCCTGCCGTGGCCCGCAGGACGCCCAGTCATGCTCCAATTGGATTCCAGGTAGATTCCAATCAGATTCCAGGAGGAAGCATGACAAGCAGCAGCGAGGTGGTCGAACACAGGCAACGCACGGGCGAGACCGAGAAGATGACGGTCAATGTCGGCGTGGTCGATCTCGGCCATGTCGACCTCCTGGTCCAGGAGGGCTTTTATTCGAACCGCTCGGACCTCGTGCGTACGGCACTCCGAAACCAGTTGGCCCTGCATTCGGACACGGTCAAGCAAACGGTGGCCCGCCGGACGCTCACGGTGGGCCTTCAGCACTACAGCCGCGCTGACCTCGAGGCCGTGGTGGCTGCAGGCCGGCGGCTCCAGGTCCAGGTCGTCGGCCTCGCCCGCATTGCCGACGACGTGCCGCCCGAGCTCGCGCGCGCTGCGATCGAATCCGTGACCGTGCTGGGCGCGTTCCAGGCGAGCCCGGCGGTGCGCCGGGCCCTGTCCGACCGCATCCATTGACCGCAGCGCCATCCACGGAGTGACCATCATGAAAAGCCCCTTCAATGCCCGAACGCTGTCGTTCGACGCAGGCGCGATCAACGCGACCATTCAGCGGGCGCTCGCGTCCGCGGGACTCGACACGACCACAGGCCCGATGCACGACGTGACCGAGACCATCCGGCGCGCGTTGGCGAAGGTGCGCCTTGCCGAGGCCTCCCCGAGGTCCGACAACGAACCCGCCATCGATGTCGTCGCGCACGTTGTTCCCTCGGGCGAAGAAACCAGCACAGCATGGGACCGCAAGCCGTCGATCGGTGAATCACCGCAACGGACCGGGAGCTTCGAGACCCACGAGTTCAGCAACGCTGCCGGCAGCCGGGCGTACAAGGTCTATGTCCCGGCGGGCGAGTCCGCAGCGCCACGCGCGATGATCGTGATGCTGCATGGTTGCACCCAGTCTGCGGACGACTTCGCCGCGGGAACCCAGATGAATCGCCTGGCCGATGAGCACGGCTTCATGGTCGTGTATCCCGAGCAGGCCGCCCATGCGAATGCGTCGAAGTGCTGGAACTGGTTCAAGCCACAGGACCAACTGCGCGGTGCCGGCGAGCCTTCGCTGATCGCCGGCATCGTCGGCGAGGTTGCGTTCAGGCACGGCACCGACACGCGCCGCATCTATGTGGCAGGGCTGTCAGCCGGAGCGGCGATGGCCGTGGTGCTGGGCGAGACCTACCCGGAGCTGTTTGCCGGCATCGGTGTCCATTCCGGCCTCCCCTATGGCAGTGCGCACGACATACCGTCGGCCTTGGCCGCCATGAAAGGAGGGCGCAGCGGGATGCCGGGGCTGAAGAACGTACCTGATGCCACAACGCCGCGCAGGAAAGCCGTGCAGCCGGTGCCGGTCATCGTGTTCCATGGCGATCGGGACCACACCGTGCGGCAGACGAACGGCGCGCACATCGTGCAGCAGGCATGGGACGCGCACAGCGCTCAGGGTGGCGACTCCGGACTTCGTGTCAGCACACAGTCGGGCGCCACGCCCGCCGGCCGGCGGTTCAGCCGCACCATCCACGCTGACACCGAAGGGCAGGCCCGGATCGAAAGCTGGACACTGCATGGCGCGGGACACGCTTGGTCGGGAGGCCATCCGACTGGCTCCTACACCGACGGCACCGGCCCGGATGCTTCAGCGGAGATGGTGCGATTCTTCATGGCACTGCCACGTGCAGCAAGATGATCGCAGAAGCACTTCTCTTCCACCGCTGCGCCATGCTCGAGTTCGAGGGCAAGAGCTACCGCCTCTAGGCGGCCGCCGCCCGCCTGGCCATCATCTCAGACCCCGCTCAATCGCCCCGTCCGGCCTGGAGCAGTTTGGGTGGCCACAAGTGGAGCACTTTGGGGTGGCCATCGGGGCACTGGACCCGCGGGACCTGAATGCCTGCGACAAGGTGCTGTCCACCAGCACCGTGCTGCTCAACCACACGCTGGATGAGGTGCTGGCAAACTGCCGCAAGGCTCGTTGCCTTGCGTTGATCGGTCCTGGCGCCGGGTGCCTTCCGGACGTGCTTTTCGAGGCCGGCGTCACCACGCTGGGCAGAACCTGGATCACCGACACGTCAGGCTTCAAGGAGGCGATGCACCTCGGCCTGCCGTGGAGCCGGTTCGCCCGCAAGTTCGCACTGAATGCCACGGATTGGCCAGGCGCATCGATGCGCAGATCGGTGTAGAGGGGTTGCTGACGACCACACGGCACGCAACCACCGTAGTTGGGGGCGCTCAACGCGGGACGAAGAAGGTCGATTTCTCGCGCTGCACGACAGGCGAAGTGCGCGCGCTGTCGACCAGGCTCACCTCGAACTGCACTGGCACCGATTGCCCCAGCAGGGACTGGGCTGCGCTGTTCGGCAGGCGCAGGCTGACAACGACCGCGCTGATGCCTACCGGCGGCGCGCTGACCTCCGCAGGCGGCACCTCAAGGCCGGGAATGCCCCGGGCGCTGATGCGGTAGGTCTGCCGCAGTTCGGTGCGGTTCATGATCTGCAGGCGGTACACGTTCTCGATGGCCCCATCTTCGACAACCCGGGCCAACGCGCCGCGGTCCTTCACCACGTCGACCTGGAACGGGCTGCGCATGACCACGCTGGCGGCAAAGGCCACGCTGGCGGCCGACAGCAGGCTGCCGTAGATCAGCACACGCGGGCGCAGGGCACGCTTGAACATCTGCAGCTTCGACCAACCATGCACCACGCCGTTTTCAGTGGAGTAGCGGATCAGGCCCTTCGGGTAGCCCATCTTGTCCATCACATCGTTGCAGACATCGATGCAGGCTGAGCAGCCGATGCACTCGTTCTGAAGGCCGTCCCGGATATCGATGCCAGTGGGGCAGACCTGCACGCACAGGGTGCAGTCGATGCAGTCGCCCAGCCCCTGGGAAGCCGCGCTCGCCTTGCGTGAGCGCGAGCCGCGCGGGTCACCACGTGCGCTGTCGTAGGTGATGATCAACGAATCCTTGTCGATCAAGGCACTCTGGAAGCGGGCGTAGGGGCACATGTACTTGCACATCTGCTCGCGCAGGTAGCCCGCATTGCCATAGGTGGCGGCACCGTAGAACAGGATCCAGAAGGCGTTCCAGGGCGTCACCGTCAAGGTCAACACCGCCTGGCTCAGCTCGCGGATCGGCGTGAAGTAACCAACGAAGCTGAAGCCGGTGAACAGCCCGATGGTCACCCAGGCGACTTGCGTCGCACCCTTGCGGGCGACTTTCTCGGCCGACCATGCGGCCTGATCCAGCCGCATGCGGGCGATGCGGTCGCCCTCGAACCTGCGTTCGACCCACATGAAGATCTCGGTGTACACGGTCTGCGGACAGGTGTAGCCACACCACAGGCGGCCCGCCACCGCGGTGAAGAAGAACAAGGCCAGCGCCGAGAGCACGAGCAAAGCCGCCAGGAAGATCAAGTCCTGCGGATAGAGCACCAGGCCGAGGATGTAGAAGCGTTGCGCCTCCAGGTCGAACAGCAGCGCCTGGCGGCCATCCCACAGCAGCCAGGGCATGCCGTAGAACAGCAACTGCGTGAGCCAGACGAAGGTCCAGCGCCAGGTGGCGAACCAGCCCTTCACCGCCCGCGGGTAGATGTCGGGCTGCTTCTGGACCATCGAAACGAGCTGCGTGCCGTCGTCCGGGTCATCAGCACTGGCGATCGGCCGGATCGGGATGACGGTGCGCGATGGGGCTTCTCGGGTCACGGGCTCGCACTCACGCGCCAGCTCAGCCGCAGCACGCGCCGCCGGAGCAGCACGAGCCGGCGCTCGGCGGAGTGGCCTTGGCGCCGACACGCGTGATCTGCACCCGCCAGGCATGGGGGCCGGATTCCAGCGATGCCCACTCGAATTGGCCGAAGGCCCGGTCATCGAGCTGGAAACGCAACGGCTGCGGGTCATGGTCGTTGACCAGTTGCATCGACTGCCCCGGTTGCAGGGCATCGAAGCAGCCGAAGACCAAGGCATGCCGATCGCGCGGTGCGATCGTGCGCAGGTCGATGGCGGCGGGCGTTGCGGTGGCGAGAGTGGGCATGTTGGAGGTGCCTTTCAGTGTGTCGGTGGATTGAATCGGTCAGCGCCTGGGTGCAACTCGAGCCGCCAGGCGGCGGTAAAACATGGACAGCCGATGCATCTTAAAGACGACCCCCCATTAAAGCAATACCTTTCGTGCATCTTTAGGGGCGGCAAGCAGGCCTGCCACGGCCGTCAGCGTGGCTTCGAAGCCACCTGCGGCGCCGCCGGCAGGAAGGCATCGGTGAAGCACAATGCCTCGCCCATGCCGTGGGCCAGGAAATCCGGCACGGCCGCCTCGACCATCTTCATCGAGCCGCAGACGTAGACCTCAAAGCCGCGCAGGTCGGCGAAGTCGGCGAGCATCGCCTCGTGCACCAGGCCCGAGCGACCGCCCCAGTCTTCGCCAGCATGCGACAGCACCGGTACAAAGTGAAAGTTCGCGTGCTCGCGTTGCCAGGCCTGGGCGAGATCGAGCGCGTACAGGTCGCCCCGCTGGCGCACGCCCCAGTACAGCCACATCGGCCGCGTCAGGCCGCGTGCGAACGCATCCTCGACGATGCTCTTGATCGGCGCGAAGCCCGTCGCCCCGGCAACAAACAGCACCGGGTGCGTGCTCTCGCGCAGCGTGAAGTCACCCAGTGGACCCTCGAAGCGCAGGGTGTCTCCGACACGCATCTCGGTGAACACATGGCCGGTGAATCGCCCACCCGGAATGCGCCGCACATGCAGTTCGATATGGTCATTGCACTGCGGCGGGTTGGCGAACGAAAACGCGCGGCGCTGGCCGTCGTCCAGCAACACGTTCAGGTACTGGCCGGCTTTGAAGGCGATGCGCTTCGCGCCGGGCAGCGACAGGCGCAGCCGCACCAGGTCGTGGGTCAGGTGCTCGATGCGCTCGACCCGTGCCACCTGTTCTGCCATCGGCGGTCGGAGCGGCCCGCTGCTGGCTTCGAGCTCGATCACCAGGTCGCCCAGCGGCCGGGCACAGCACATCAGCGCCTGGCCTTGGGCGCGCCTGGCGTCTGTCAACACCACGGGCTGATAGGCACCGTGATCGACACGGCCCTGCAGCACCGTGCACAGGCAGACACCGCAACCGCCGTTGCGGCACTCATAGGGCAGCGCCAGGCCCTCGCGCAACCCTGCGTCGAGGATGGTCTCGCCCGCACGCACCGAGAATCGTGCATCGCCGGGGTGCACCGCGACCCGGTGGGTGCCCCCCACACCTCGGCGCCAGCGCGGCGGAAGCCAAGGCAGGGCCACCAGCAGCGCGGTGCCGGCGCCCGCCAGCAGCCACACCTGCGTCAGTGGCCAGGCGTACAACAAGGGCAGCAGCGGCAGGTAGAACCAGTCGAACGCCAAGGTGCCGGCGGCCAGCGACAGATCGGCCGCACCGCCCTGGCTGAGGGCCGGCCGTACCAGCGACAACGCCAGCAGCGTCAACGCCAGGCTGGCCATGATGGCCCGCGGCGGGCTCGTCCTCGCCTTCGGCACGCGCTGCACATGCACCCACAGCAGCAGCAGCACCAACAGCGGCACGCCGATGTGCATGAATGCCAGCAGCGAGAACAGGCGGTCGTTGACGCTGCTGGCGTAGATGAAGTTGCGCATCAGCGCGCCACCGAAGCTGGGCAGCGCATCGAGCCACTCGAACACCGCGACGATGACGAACTGCGCGAGCCGGTCCCACGGCAGCATGTAGCCGTTGATGCCCGAGACGTAGACGAGCCAGATCAGGGCCACGCCGGTGAGCCACGAGAACCAGCGGAAGCCTCGCATGCGGTCGAATGCGAAGTGGCGCAGCATGTGCAGCAGCATCACCAGCACCATCGCGTCCGACGCGTAGCGGTGCACGCTGCGCAGGATGCCACCCGCGAACCACTGGCGATGCGTCAACGCCTCGACCGAGTCATGCGCACCGGCCACGCCGGTCTCGAAGAAGGCATAGAGATACAAGCCGCTGCCGGCAACGATCCAGAACAGGAAGAAGCCGATCTCGCCCAGGTGGTAGAGCGGGTTCAGGCGGTCGCCGAAGGCCCGGTTGAACAGCGCCTCGACGTGCATGAACAACCAGCGCAGCGACGCCTGGATTCGCGCCATCACGCGTGGGCCACCATCGCCGCCTGGCGCATCGAGCGGATCACGACCGCCACGAACAGCAGGCCGCCCAGGATCGCGATGGCACCACCCAGGCCCATCAGGCCCATGCCGGCGATCTCGCCGGTGCTGCGCAGCACCTGCTCGGCCCCGGCCACCTTGCGCTGCACGCCGTAACCACCCGACCAGACCAGACCGACGATGTGCATCAGCTGCCCCGCACCGTAGAGCCACGGCTGCAGCGTGGCCAGACGACCCTGCGGCGCCCCATAGCCCAGTTGCGGAAGCAGGTGAAACACCAGCCCCATCAACGCCAGTGTCACGCCGACGATGCAGCCGTGGTAGTGCGCCGGGATGCGCACGTTGCTGCCGGCGATGAACACGCCGATCAGCCCGCCAGCGGCGAACAGCAGCACCGACGACAGCAACGCGGCCCGCAGCGGCGCACCAGCGGCCCGCGGCGCTGGCGCCCGCGCCGACCCGACCACGACCGCAAGACCGATCGGCACGATCGCCACCCCGCCGCCCAGGCGCATCGCCCAGGTCAGCAGGCTGCGGTGCTCGACCGAGGCGATGTCGTACGCCAGGTAGGCATAGGGCGTGACGAACACCGCGAGCAGTGCCCCGGCCAGCATCAGCAGCGTGACGCGCGGGCTCAGTGGCACCGGCGCGCCGGTGGCACTGGCGAGCCAGAGCCAGCCGACCAGCATCAGCAGTGTCCAGGTGAACTGCAGCGCGTGGCCGCCGCCCCAGAACAGGATCTCGTAGTAGGCGTTGCCGGCCAGCGTCGCCGGCACGGCGGCATACGACGCGGCGAAAGCCGCGATCGCCACCGCCGCGGACACGGCCGCCGCGTTGAGCCCGAAGCGCAGCGCGCCTTCACCTCCGAAGCGCACGCCCAGCGGCGGCGCGGTGAACAGGCTGCGCAACACCAGCAGCACCGCGCCGGCACCGAAGGCCAGCAGCCCGGCCAAGAACAAGGGCCCGTCGAGCACCGGAATGTAGTTCGCCATCACCGCCGGCGCGCGGGCGACGAAGGGAGCCAGCGCCATCAGCCCCGTGCCGACCGAACACAGCCCCAGCGCCGCCCTGCCCCACGCCGCGCCGCGCGTCGAGCCGTTCAGGCTCCACAGCAAGCCGGCCACGGCAACGAACCAGACCAGGACCGACAGATCCACATGCACGACGAGCGCGACGCGAAAGAAATCGGCCACCGGCAGCCACTGGTTCAGCCCCGGTGTGCGCGACAGCACCAGCAGCACCGAGAACAACCCGGAGCCCACCAGCGCGAGCATCGCCAGCGCCAACCAGCCGCGTGCCAGTGTGCGCTGCGCGCCCTGCGGCACGGCGAGCGAATAGTGCGACAGGCGCGCCGGTGCGGGCGTCGGGCCGACAAGGGCCACGCCGATCGTGGGGGCCTGCATGGAGGTGTTCATTGCAATGTGATGCCGCCTTTCGCGGCGTCGAAGTCGATCACGAGAATGTGGGCCGGTGCCAGCGTCACGGTGGCCTCGCGCGCATGGTCGAATCCGCCCGGGCCTGGGCTGTCCTTCATGCGAACCGCGATGCGATGCTCGCCAGCAGCCAGCTGCACCCGGTGGTAGACCGACGAGGCGCCGTCCTTGGACAGGCCCGAAGGCGCGGCCGAATGGCGATAGGCCGGCTGGCCATCGACATCGAGCTCGACCACCACCGGTGCCCGCTCGCGTGGGCACGACATCGGCGCGCGCATGTTGGGTGGCAGCTTCGCGAGCTCGGCCGGCGTCAGCTGCCGGCAAGGCGAGACCACCTGGCCGTGGTGTGTGAAGCTGAGCTTGATCAGTGCCTGGTCCGCGGCGAGATGGCGGTACGGCGGCCACTGCGAGAACACGCCGACCAGCAGTGCGAACAGGCCGTACAGCAAGACTTGGCCGAGCCAGGCGAGCGGGCGGATGCTTCGGCGCTCAGCCATGGTCAGCAAGGGTCTCGGGAACGGTCGGGGCCAGGCTGCGAGCCGCGTCGCGCAGTTGATCCAGCGCACGGGCGAGCGCGAACGGGTCACTGGCGACGGGCCACACAAGCTGCAGCCGCTCGCGCGGCACGTTCGCACGCAGGTGCGGCTCACGCAGGCCAAGCAGGCGCTCCTCGGTCCAGCGCTGGCCGAGGCGGAAGGCGCAGTCGCCATCGCGGCAACCGGTCACGAGCACGCCGGCGGCGCCTTGGCGCAGCGCGTACTCGATGAACGAGGGCGGCAGCTGTCCCGTGCAGATCAGGCCCAGCACGAGCACGTCGCCGCCTGCCAGCGCAGCCACCGTGGGGCCCTGGTCGCAGCCGATGACGACGAACTTGTGCTCGGCCTTCAGCCGCACCAGGCCGGCGTCGAGTTGCCGCCGCAGGGCGTCGATGGGTTGCTGCGGCATGTCGATGCCGGTCAGCAGCCTGGCACCGCTGCGGAACGGTGTCGACGACGGGCAGGCCCCGACACAAATGCCGCAACCCGCGCACAGGTCGGCGTCGACCTGCGCGAGCTGACGGATCGGCCGCCCGGGCGTTTGCCAGTCAGGGTGCGGCACCATCGTGACCGCGGCATACGGGCAGTCGGCGAAGCAGCGCTTGCAGCCGTTGCAGTTGATCGGGTCCACCTCCGCCACCGAAGCCGGCGCCGGCTGCGGCAGGAACGGCAGGCCGAACAAGGTGATCACTCCCGCGGCCAGCGCGGCCCAGACGAGGGTCGCCGAACTCGCATCGACCAGCGGATGCACGAACAGCAGGAACCAGTCGAAGCGCAGCACACCCGGCACCAACGCCAGGTCGGCGGGTGCCTGGCTCGTCACGGGGGCGAGCACGGCAAGCCCCAGCAGCCCCAGCGTGCTCATCAGTGCCAGCCAGCGCGGGGGAAACACGGCCGCACGCGAGATGCGCTGGATGTGGAACCACAGCCCGAACAACAGCAACAGCGGCACGCCGACGTGGATGAAGATGAACAGCGAGAACAGTCGGTCGTTCACCGAAGCCACGCTGAGGAAATTGCGCGCCAGCACCGACGCAAAGAACGGCATGGCATCGAGCCATTCGGCGGTGGCCACGGCAGAGTACTGGCCGAGCCGGTCCCAGTTGAGCCAGAAGCCGACGATGCCGCTGGCGAACGCGAACAGCAGGAGCGGCACGCCGGTCAGCCACGAGAAGCGCCGGAAGCCCTTGTACCGCCCGAGCAGCCACTCGCGCAGCAGGTGCAGCAGCATCACGATCACGAAGGCGTCGGCCGCGTACCGGTGCACACTGCGCAGCCAGCCGCCCGCATACCAGGGCAGGTGCGAGAGCCGGTCGATCGACTCATAGGCGGCGCTGGCGGAGGTATCGAGCACCGCGAACAGGTAGATGCCGCTGGCCGCGAGCCACCAGAAGAACAGGAAGCCGAGCGCCCCGAGGTGTCGCAGCGGGTTGGTGGCAGCGCCGAACACCGCGTCGAAGGCGCGCTCCAGCCGCTGCCAGGGCCGCGGGGCCCGCGACGCTGTCGTCATCGCGCCACCCTGCGTCGACCGCGCCACTCGTTCAGGAAGTAGATCAGCACCACCAGCGCGAAGGTCAGGCCACCCGCAACCTCCAACGCCAGGCTGTAGTCGACACGGTAGCGGCCGGTTTGGGGGTCGTACACCGTGCACAGGATGCGCACGCGATCCACCAGGTTGGCGAACATCGACTGCGGCGGCAGCGGCGCGCCGAGCAGCAGTTGCTTCAGCGGTTCGCCGAGCGCGTCGGCCGGCAGCTCGCCGCCGTAGACCTGGCGCACGATGCGGCCCTGCGCATCGAGCAGGGTCACCTGCA
The DNA here is from genome assembly GCA_018780145.1 of Vitreoscilla sp. GTDB lineage: Bacteria > Pseudomonadota > Gammaproteobacteria > Burkholderiales > Burkholderiaceae_C > Ideonella. Next base: position 65,276 of record JADMKA010000087.1, read on the forward strand.
GAACGTGGTCGAAACCGGCCGGCGTGGCCAGGTAGGTGAACCCGAACTCGCGCGTCAACGCCTCGACCTCGGCCGCCGGTGGGCTCAGGAAGGCCCAATGCGGGAAGCTGATGCCATGCTGCAGCGCGAACGCCCCCATCGCCTGCGGCGAATCGGCCGGCTGGTTGAAGCCGATGCTGACGACATTGAACTGGCTGGTGCCGAAGCGTGTTTCGAGCGTTTGCACCGCCTGCTGCAGCGCGCGCGTGTTGGCCGGGCAGACCTGGAAGCAGCCGGTGTAGATGAAGCTCACCAGCAAAGGCTTGCCGAGAAACGACGACAAGCGCACCGGCCGCATGTCGCGCTCGAACAGCGTGTGATCGCCGATCCTCGCGCCGACCACCGCCTGGCTCGTGGCGATCGCCGCCTCGGCGTTCAGCGCAGGTGGCGCGGCGCGTGCTGTCAGCGCCAGGCAGGCGAGCAGCAACGCGAGTCCCGCTGCCCAGCGGGAGCGCGGCCACGCTTGAGGGGAGATTCGTTCGCGGGGCATGGTTCCATGGTGCAGCGGGGCCGGCGAGCAGATCCCTAGCGCAGCACCCCGTCGATGCTCGCCGCCGCGAGCAGCGCACCCAACTGCACCAGCGACGCGAGAAATGAAGCGATCGCGGTCGACCGGCTCGGCGCGGCCGCAAGCGCGCGGGCCCTGAACACGAAGTACAGCCCGCCGCCGAGCGCCCCGGCAAGGTAGAGGTAGCCGGCGCCAAAGCCCATCGGCAGCAGCGATGCCACCAGAAGCGCGACCGCGCTGCCATAGACGATGCGTGCCGCCCGCTCGGTGCCCACCACCACAGGCAGCATCGGCACGCCGGCGGCCGCATAGTCAGCCTGGCCGGCAATCGCCAGGCTCCAGAAGTGCGGCGGCGTCCACAGGAACAGCGCGAGTGCGAGCAACCAGCCGTGCACACCCACGGCGGGGTTCACCGCCGCCGCGCCGGCCAGCACGGCGAAGCTGCCGGCCAGGCCGCCGACGACGATGTTGAGCCAGCTTCGCCGCTTCAGCCACAGCGTGTAGACCACACCGTAGAAGAACGCACCGAGGAACACGTACAGGGCCGACATGCCGTTCAGCACCCACCACGCCGCGGCGACCGAAGCCACCAGCATCACGGCCATCAACAGCAGCCAGGCCGGCGTCGGCGCGATCGAGCCGGTCGCAAACGGCCGGTGGCGTGTGCGCGCCATCAGCCGGTCGGCTTCGGCCTCGGCGTACTGGTTGAACGCACCGGCGGCGGCCGAAGCGAGCAGCACCGACAGTGCCAGCACGATCACCTGCACGATGCCCAGGCCCGGCCCGGCGGTCGGCGTCACCGCGTAGCCGACCAGCGCGGTGGTCATGATGAACACGCCGATGCGCAGCTTGAACAGGCTCAGCACCTCGCGGGCGCGGTGTGCCGGTCGGGTCATCACGGTGGCGGTGGTCGATGCCATCTCATGCCCCGGCGATCAGCTCAGGCCCCAGACCTGCGACAGATACTTCCAGTTGATGAAGTAGTACAGCACGAAGGAAACCAGGAACACCATCGCCAGCGTGAAGGTGCCGGGTGCCGCGAAACCGGCCGAGCCGTAGGTCTGCACCGCCGCGCCAACCGGTGTCGGCGGTATCGGCGTGAAACGCGGGCTCACGGCACCGCTGTCGAGGCGCCTGCCCCACAGCAGCGAACCCACGGTGATGTAGATGTAGAGCGCGCCGCCGACGATCGCCGCCACGCCCGCAATGCCCACCAACCCCATCATCAGGTAGGCCGCACCCGGCCACTCGTAGGCCAGCGCCGCGCCATTGAAGGCCATGTCCCAGTGGCGGCGCGACACGCCGAGCGTGCCCGCGCCCATCATCACGAGGCAGAAGAAGTACATCGACAGCCCGAACAGATACGGCTGCAGCTTCGCCAGGCCGGGGTTGATCATCTCGCGCCGGAACAGGACCGGAATCAGGAAGTAGGTCAGCGCCATGAACGACAGCGTCGTGCCCACCACCACGGTGGCGTGGAAGTGGCCCGGCACATAGATCGTGTTGTGAATGATCATGTTGAGCTGCTCGGTGCCCATCATCACGCCCGAGATGCCGCCGAGAAAGCCGAAGCCGATCAGCGAGATGAACACGCCCGAGAACACGGGGTTGCCCCAGGGCGCCTTGCGCAGCCATTCGAACAGGCCGTTGTTGAAGCCCTTCTGGCGCTGCGCGACCTCGATCGCGCCGGGGATCGTCAGGCCGTGGATCATCGAGGCCAGCACCGCGAAGTACATGAAGTAGCTGGTGTTGACGACCTTCCACGCCGTGCTCACGCCTGGGTCGGCCAGCAGGTGGTGTGCGCTGGCGAGTTGCAGGAACAGGATGTAGAGCAGGAAGGCGCCGCGGCTCACGCGCTCGCTCATCGGCTTGGCGCCGAACGCGATCGCGGCGACCGCGTACCAGATCGAGATGTGCGCGGCGACGTTGATTTGCTGCGACGAGTGGCCGAAGGCCCACCAGATGGTGCGGTAGATGAGAGGATCGACCTCCTTCACCAGGCCCACCGACATCAGGAAGGTCGGGATCAGGATGATCGCGCCGGAGGTGATCGTGAACACCGCGATGATCGCCGCGGTGATCGCACCGAAGGTCACCAGCGGCACCGAGCCCTGGTAGGTCTTGTCGCGCTTGGCGATGACCAGCGTGCCGAAGAACACGAAGCATGCGATCAGCGCACCCACTGCGAACAGGATCAGGCCAAGGTAGAAGCTCGGCGCGGCCATCATCGGTACGTAGCTCGTCATCATCACGCTCGAGCCGCCCTGCAGCACGGCGATGTTGTTGGTCACCGCGCCGATCAGCATCAGCGCGAACGCGAGCCACGCGAGCATGGGCGTGGCGATGCGGCAGCGCAGCAGCGTCGACGAGCAGAAGTACAGCACGGCGACCTCGAAGAAGATGATCCAGAAGATCAGCATGTCGATGCCGTGTGCGGTGAGCACCTGGTAGAAGGTGTCGGCAGCCAGCCAGTGCACCGCGGGCCAGCGCGTCAGCACGACGCCGATGGCCAGGATGCCGCCGACGAGCAGGAACACCACCGCCACGAAGGCGTTGGCGATCATCAGCTTCTCGGCCTGGGTTTCGAATTGAAGGCCCGAGCGCGGGCAGGTCCGGTAGGTGGTGGTGGCAGTCATGGTGCGCTCCCTACTTCACGTACAGCCGGCCGACCATCGAGTGATGGTTGATGCCGCAGTACTCGTTGCACACGACAGAAAACTGGCCAGACTGGTTCGGTGTGACGTTCACCACATGCTCGAAGCCGGGCACGACCTGGATGTTGATGTTGGTCGGCTGCAGCGAGAAGCCGTGGTTGTAGTCCATCGAGGTCAGGTGAAGACGGTAGGTCTTGTCCTTCTCCAACTCGATGATCGGCCACCAGCTCCACAGCCGCGCGACCAGGTACACATCGCTGCCTGCAGGCGGGTGAACGACCGGGATCTTCTCGTCGGTCTCGGTGCGCACGGTGTACTTGTCGACCATGGCCTGCGCCTTGACGCTGAACTGCTCCGGCGTGGTCCGGTAGGTCTCGGTCGAGAGATTCTGTTTGCCGTAGATATGCCAGCCGACCATCATCACGAACATGGTCAGGCACCAGACCAACGCGATCACGATCCAGGTGCCTTCGACTCGGTCCAGCGGGTGCTTCCACCACAACCGTTCTGCGGGGGGAAGAATGGCGCTCATGGGCAGGTCCTCTTGTGGGGTTGGGCTACTTGGTGAGCGGCACGGTCAGGATGTCGATCACACCCCACAGCGTGTAGACGACCATCGGCACCATCACGCCGATGAACAGCAGCAGGAACGGGTTGTCGAGCAACTGCTGCATCAATGGGACCGGTTCGTTCGAGTGCTCGAAGTCGCTCATGGCATCTCCTGGTTCGGGTGGGTGCGGGGGGGCAGGCGCCGGGTCCGCAGTGCTGGGCCGATTCTGATGACGCACGGTGCCGGCTCACTTGAACCAGTTCAAGAAAGCAAACGGTTGTGGCAGCGGGCGAGGGCAAGCACCGATCTGCGCGATACCATGCGCGCCGCCGGGTCTTTTCGCGGCGCTGCCGGCCACCCGCGCGCACCATGAACCCCACCGACCACCGCTACCTTGTTCTGCGCCGCCTTGCGCTGCTGTGCGCGGTGATGGTGCTCGTGGTCACGAGCCTGAGCGCCTACATGCGCCTGTCGAAGGCGGGCCTGGGCTGCACCGCCTGGCCGCAGTGCTACGGCCAGAACCTCCGGCAGGCGCAGCAGGGCACGGCCGCCAGCTCGGACGATCAAACCAGCATCGCGATGGCACGGCTCGCGCATCGCGTGGCCGCCGTGGCGGCCCTGCTGCTGGTGATCACGATGGTGATGGTTTGCTTCGCGAATCGCCCCGTGCTGCGCACCGAAGGGGCCATGACCCTCATGCTGCTGGCACTGGCCATAGGGCTCGCCGTGCTCGGGCGCTGGAGCAGCAGCGCACGCGTGCCCGCGGTCGCGATGGGCAACCTGCTGGGTGGCTTTGCGATGCTGGCGCTGTCGGCGCGCCTGGCCGTTGCGGGCAGGTCCTTGCGCGCGGTGCCGTTGCGGGCCTGGGTTGTCGTCGCCGCGCTGGCGCTTCTCGTGCAGGTGGCCCTCGGTGGCCTGGTGAGCGCCTCGTTTTCAGGTCTGAGCTGCAGCAGCGCGGGCGATTGCCTGGCAGCCGCCCGTGGCATCGGCTGGGCCACCCTGAACCCCTGGCGCGAACCCACGCTGAGTGCGGTGGCGCCGTTCAACCCGCTCGGTGCCTTGCCGCAGGTGCTTCACCGCGGGCTCGCCCTCGCACTGGCGCTGCAGCTGGCGCCGCTGGCCCTCGCCGTGGTCCGCGCCGGCCGGCCGCGCACTGGCGCAGCGCTGCTGGGCCTCATCGTGTTGCAGGCGGGCGTCGGGCTGGCTATGGCCGCCTCGGGGCTGCCGCTGGCACTCGCCCTGGCGCACAACCTGCTGGCGGCCGGCCTGCTGACGGTGCTCGTGCTGCTGATTTGAGCCACCGTACCTTGTCGCACATCAAGCGTCCGCTGAAAGTCCGCTTCGACAATGCGCGCAGCCGGCCACCTGCAGGAGACACCGATGGACGCCAGAGCCTTCGACTTGCCCCGCTACCTTTCGGTACTGCCGCTGTTCCAGCAGATGAACTCCGTGGAACTGCAACGCCTGGCGGATGGCTGCACCCTGCAACGGCTGAGTCGTGGCGAGACGGTGTTCAGCGTCGGGCAAGCGTGCGAGGGGTTTCATGTCACGGTGATGGGGCAGGTCAAGCTGTTCGCGATCTCGCCGGCGGGCCAGGAGAAGGTCATCGAGCTCATTGGCCCCGGCAACAGCTTTGCCGAGGCGATCATGTTCATGGACACGCCCTACTTCATCAACGCCCAGGCGCTCACCGACACGCTGCTGCTCACGGTGGGAAAGCAGGCCGTTCTCACCGAGATCGGGCTCGACCCGCGCTTCGCGTTGCGCATGCTCGCCGGCATCTCGCGCCGTCTGCACGGCCTGGTGGCCGACGTGGAAGCCTATGCGCTGCACAGCGGGCTGCAGCGCGTGATCGGCTACCTGGTGCGCGACCAGGACTGCAGCAGCGCCGCGAACGGCGGCGTGACCGTGTCGCTGCCGGTCAGCAAGGCCACCATCGCGTCACGGCTGTCGCTGACGCCGGAGTACTTCTCGCGCGTGCTGCACGAGCTCGAATCCGCCGGGCTGATCGAGATCGACAAACGGGATGTCCGAATTCTCGATTCGAGGCGGTTGGCGGCATATCAGCCCGCAGCGTGAGCGGCGGGTGAGCCGACCACGCTCTCAGTGCGAGGTCCCCTCCGACCGCGTGATCTTGTTCCACACGTTGTACTTGCCCACCGGCTTGCGCATCGGCAGGCGCTTGACCTCCTTCAGCGTCGACGCGTCGTAGACGATCAGCGCGCCATCGTCCTCCCACAGGCTGGCCAGCGCGTAGCGGCCGTCCTTGGTGAACTCGACGTGAGCCAGCGTGCGGCCGGGTTCACGCACCTGCGCCACCACCTCCAGCGTGCGCTTGTCGACGATCGTCAGCGTGTCCTTGGCAGTTGCACTCATCATCGAATCGGCCCAGGCGTAGGGGCTCGCCTCGTGGCTGCGCATGAAGAAGCCCGGGCCGGGGGTCTTGATCGTCTTCACCAGCTTCCAGGTTTTCATGTCGATCACGTCGAGCGCGCCGTCCTTGAGGTTCGGGCTGGCGAGTACCGTCGTGCCGTTCCACGCGAAGGTGATGCCTGATCCGAGGTGCGGCATGCCGGCGATCGGCAACTCGGCGATGCCACGGCGGATGTCCAGGTTGACAACCTGGGCGCTGGTGCGGCCCTCGGCCTTCGGCCGGGTCGCACCGAGCGCGTGGCGGTAGCTCTGGTCGAAAAAGAAGTCGTCGAGCGGCTCGTCGAGCAGCGTGCGCCGCACACCCAGATAACCTGGCTTGGCCACCCCTTCACCCAGCCGGTAGTCGTGCACGAGGCCATCGAAGATCGGCTCGGCCTTCGGGTCGTACGAGATCTCCCACAACTCGGCGATGTCCTTCATCGCGACGACGAAGCTGCGCCGTGGTGCGGCGTCGTAGACCGCTGACGCCCGCGAGCTCGCCTTGCCGTCGAGCGTCTGCGCAGCCACTGTCTTGGCCAGGTTCAGGTCGGCATCGAACAGCACCACGGTGTGCGGCAGGTAGTTCGCGGCCATCACCCAGCGCCCGTCGCCGCTGACCGCGATGTTTCGCATGTTCAGCCCGGCGCGCACCTCGGCCACCACCACCAGGTTCCACAGGTCGTACTTGGTGATCCAGCCGTCGCGCGACCCGAAGTAGACGAAGCGCCCATCGGGCGTGAACTTGGGCCCGCCGTGCAGCGCGTAGCGCGACGCGAAACGGTGGATCGGCTCGAAGCGGTCCCCATCGACCAGCGAGACATGGTGGTCGCCACCTTCGACGACGACGAACAGGTTCATCGGGTCGGCCGACCATTTCGGCTTGTTCGGCAGCGCGCCCGCATCGACGGCCTGTACCCGCGAAGCCCGGATGTCTGCCTCGGCCCACACCGGCGCGGGCGCCACTGGCGTGTAAACCCACTGGGCGAGTGCGGCGATCTCCTCCGCGCCGAGCTGGCCGTGAAAGCCCGGCATCTGCGTGGCGACGCGCCCCTGGGTGATGACCTTCAACGCATCGGGCCGGCGCAGGCGCTCCAGGCTCTCGGGAAGCAGCGCCGGGCCCATCGCGCCGGTGCGCTGCACGCCATGGCACACGGCGCAGTGCTGGGCGTACAACACAGCCGGCTCGGCGGCATGGGCCATGTCGAAGCCCATCAGCCCCAGGCCGAGGACGAGCGCGATGCGCCAGCTCAGGTCGAATGCGGCGCGCATGCCAGACGCCAAGTGACGTGAAGCGCTCATCTCACGGGGCCACATGCGTGAACGGGGTGATCTCGATGCGCATCGGGCGTGTCGATGCCGCGGTGTCGGGCTTCAGGCCGATCTCGGTATCGCCCAGGTAGCAGCCCGGGTCCTCGGCCCAAGGGTTGCCGGTGATCTGATGTGCACGCACGCGCGTGTTGCCGCCACAGATGTCGAGGTGAATGCAATGCGCGCAGCGGCCCTCGACCGGCCGTGGGCGCGCCTTCAGCCCGGCCATCAGCGGTTCGGAGCTGTCGGACCAGATCGCCGAGAACGGCCTTTCGCGCACATTGCCGAGGGTGTGGTGCCACCACATCGTGTCGGGGTGCACGTTGCCAAGGTTGTCGATGTTGGCCACGTTGACACCACTCGAGTTGCCACCCCAGGCGACGAGGTGAGGCCGCAGGGCGCCATGCCACTGCGGGAAGCGGCTGGCGACCCATTGCAGCAGGTAGGGCCCGTCCGCATCGTTGTTGCCGGTGACGTATTCCTCGTCGCGCCCCTCCCAGGCGGCCTGCCAGGCTCGCTCGAACAACAGATACAGCGCCTCGCGTGTGGCGGCGAAGCGCGCATCCTTGGCGCGATGGATGTTGCCGCGGCCGGCGTAGTTCAGGTGCGAGAAGTAGAACTTGTCGACCTGCTCGTCGCGCATCAGCTGCAGGAGCGCGGGCAGGTCGTGCGCATTCAGCGCGGTCATCGTGAAGCGCAGGCCCACCTTCACCCCGCGCTCGCGCAGCAGCCGCACGGCGGCCAGGCTCTTCGCGAAGGCGCCTGCCATGCGCCGGAACCTGTCGTGCGTGGCAGCCAGGCCGTCGAGGCTGATTCCCACGTAGTCGAACCTGGCGGCAGCGATGCGGTCCGCCATGGCCGCGTCGATCAGCGTGCCATTGGTCGACAGGCCGACGTAGAAGCGCATCGCCTTGGCACGCGCGGCGATCTCGAACAGGTCGGGCCGCAGCAGCGGCTCGCCACCCGACAGGATCAGCACCGGCACCTTGAACGCCTTCAGGTCGTCCATCACCGCGCTGGTCTCGGCGCCCGACAGCTCGCCGGCGTAGTCGTGGTCGGCCGAGAACGCATAGCAGTGCTTGCAGGTCAGGTTGCAGCGGCGGATCAGGTTCCAGATCACGACGGGCCCGGGCGGTTTGGCGGGGCGCACGTCGGCCATCGCGCCTCCGCGCTCGGCGTAGGCGATCAGGCGCATGAACTGGCTGATGCGGAACATGGGTTCAGTCTCCCGACAGACGCAGGCCTGTCTTCTTCAGGATCGCGGTGGAATACAGCACATCGTCGGCCCTGCAGGCATCGCCCAGCAAGGCACGCAACTGCTCACGCTGGCGTTCGACCTCGTCTCGCGAGCGGCCGTGGAGCATGGCGAACAGGTTGTAGGGCCACGCTGGCAGCTCACGCGGCCGGCGGTAGCAGTGGCTCACGCCGGGCAGGGCCCCGATCCGGGCGCCGAGTTCGTCGACCCGCGAATCGACCACGTCCCACACGGTCATGCCGTTGGCGGTGTAGCCGAGCCGGTAGTGGTTGGGGACGGCGCCGATGCGGCGCACCAGCCCGCTGGCGAGCATCCGGGCGAAGCGCTCGCGCACCATCTCGCCGCTGACGCCGAGCACCGCGCCAACGGCCTCGTAAGGCCGCGACACCAGCGGCAGGCCGCTCTGGGTGGCGCCGATCAAGCGGCGGTCGAAGTCATCGAGTGCCATGATCGACCCTTCATGCGCCAGGAATCGGCAGGCGCAACTCGACGAAGTACTCGCGCTCTTTCGGGAACGCGTGAACCGGCAAGCCGGTCAACTCGGTCACGCGGGCCAACACAGCGTCGACCTGCGCGAGCGACTCGGCTCCGACCACGAACCACATGTTGAAGGCATGCTCGCGCCGGTAGTTGTGGGCAACCTCAGGAAGCGCATTCACCAGCGCAGCGACCTCGTCGAAGCGCTCCGCCGGGACCTCGAGTGCGGCGAGCACGAAGCGCCCGCCGGCGCGCTCGATCTGGAACAGCGGGCCGAAGCGCGTGAGCACGCCCTGGGCCAGCAAGCGGTGCAGGCGCTCGATCACCTCGTCCTCGTCCATGCCGATCTCGGCGCCGACAGTCCCGAACGGGTGGTCGGTCAGCGGCAGGTCTCCGTGCAGGCGTGTCATCAACCGCGCATCTCCAGGGTCGAGGCCAGGCCAGATGTCTGCGCGCGTCATGCCGCCACTCCCTCGTAGAGGGCGCCGAAATAGCGGGCACCCACCTGCTTGAAGCGGCGGCGGCTGAACAGGATCTCGTGCGGATGCGCGGCCAGCCCACAGCGTTCGATGGCGCTGCCGATCGCCGCGCGCACTGCGTCGCGGTCACGGCCGTGCACCATGCAATAGAGGTTGTAGGACCAGCCCTGGGCGCGTTCGCGCCGATAGGTCAAGGTCACGCCGCGTTGGCGCGCCAGGGCGGTGCCGCAGGTGTCGACCCACGCATCGGGCACGTCGAACACCGTCATCGCGTTGTGCGCGAAGCCGGCCTCGTGGTGGCGCACGATCGCGCCGAAGCGGCGCAGCGTACCCTGCTGCAACCAGCGCTGCAACGTGGCCAGCACCGCGGCGGGCGAGCGCCGCAAGGCCGCGCCCCAGGCGTCGTAGGGCCGCTCGAGCAGCGGCAGGCCGTGCTCCAGCAGCGCCGCGAGTGGCACGTCGCCGTCGAGCACCGCTGGCGCGCGCGTCGCGGTGGCGAGGCCACCGGTGGCAAGCGTGTCGCGCAGGTCGAAGCCGAGGTCGATGCGGTAGGCGTGCTGCATGCGCAGGCGAAGCGCACGGCAGCCGATCTGCGCCTCCAGGTCGTCGACCGCGCTTGCCACTGTCTCGGCGTTGGCGCCGGTGATCACGAACCACAGGTTGTGCGGGTGTTCGCGTTCGTAGTTGTGGTTCACCCCGGCGTGCGCCGACACCTGCGCGGCAACGGCCTCGAGCCGATGCGGCGGCACCCGCAGCGCACACAGCAGCGCCGCGCCGCCAGCGCCCGCACCCCAGACGCCGCCGATTCGGCTGATCGCGCCCTCGCGCAGCAGCGCGCGATAGTGGTTGAGCACGCTGGTCGCACCGACGCCATAGGCAGCGCCGATCTCGGCGAACGGTGTCGCGGCGAGCGGGAAGTCGCGCTGCCAGTCGTTGAGCAGCGCGAAGCGCAGATCGGTGTGAGCGTGCTGGCCCATGTCAGAACCCGACCCGCGCCGCGCGGCTGGTGAAGAACACGCCGCTGGGCGAGGTGATGTCCAGCGTCGCCAGCGTTTCAAAACGCTGCGTGTCGATCACGGACACGCGATTGGCATCGCGCGAGCTGATCCACACCGCCTCGCCACGCGGCGTGAACTCCATGTGCAGCACCGCTTTGCCCGGCAACAGCGTGTGCACGACGCGGCGCGACACGGTGTCGATCACCTGCACGCGGTCGTAGTCGGGCACCGCGAAGTTGACCCAGACCTGTCGGCCGTCAGGGCGTGCCATCACGAACACCGGCTGGCCGGCGACCGGTATGCGGCCGACCTCCTGCCAGCTCGCGGTGTCGACCACCAGCACCTCGTGGCGCCCGACGGCTGGCAGGTACGCATGTCGCCCGGCCACGGCCCAGCCACGCAGGTGCGGCATCTTGTAAACGGGCAACGGTTGTTCGCCGCGGCCATAGCCGGCCAGGATGCGGCGTGCGCGTGGTGCCTCGTCCCACAGATCGACCAGCGCCAGCCCGTCCTCGCCGAACAGCCCGGCGATGTAGTGCCGGCCGTCAGGGGTGACGAGGGCATCGTAGGGCTGGCGGCCGATGCCGTCGAGCCGCGTGACTTTGGGGTTCGTGCGGTCCGAGAGATCGGCGATCCAGATCGCGTCGGCGTCGAACAGCGAAAAGATGAAGCGCTGGCCCGGCAGGTCAGCGAGACCGACAACGCGCGAGCTCCTTCCCGCTGCGTACTCGGCCGGGATGTCGGCCACCAACGCCAGTGTCTGCGCATCGAAGACCTTGATGCCTCCGGGCGTGTAGTTCTGTGCGGCGACCAGCGTGCCGTCCTGCGAGATCGCGCCGCCAATCGAGTTGCCGGCCTGCTGGATGCGCGCCTCGAGCCGCCGCGTCATCAGGTTGACCTTGCTGAGCGCACCGTCACGGCCAAACACATGCGCGGTGCCACCGTCGCGCGAGAACACCACCGAGGCGTGCGACAGGTCGCCCAGGCCACCCACCTCGCCCAGCACCACACGCCGGCTCGTGTTGACCACCGCCACCGCGCCACTCGCGCGCTCGACCACCACCCCGAGGTCACCGCTGCCGGAGCCAAAAACGGCGGTCGAGGTGGCGCAGCCAGGCAGCCACGGAGCCGCTGCCAGCAGCGCGAGCCCGTCGCGGCGCTTCATCGCGCCCCCCCAGGCGCTTCGGGAAAGCCACGCAGCAACTGCTCGGCAATCCACTGCGCCTCGGTGCCGCTGAGCATTGCGCGCCAGCCGGGCATCGGCGTGCCGGGGCGGCCGTGGAGGATGGTCGAAGCCATCGCGGACACGGGCTTGTCGGCGAGGGCGTCGGGTGTCAGCGCGGGACCCAGCCCGCCGGCCAGGCGCATGCCGTGGCAGGAGCCACAGTCTTGCCGAACCATGTGCACCAGTTCGCCCTGACGGGTAGGCGGCACGCCTTGTGCCGGTGCGATCGGCGGCGCCAGCAGCACGATCAGCACGGCCGAAGCGCGCATGGCTGGCTCCATGGGGCAGGTCTCGCGCCGCTCAGGACTTCAGGATCAGTTCGACAGCCGCCTTCAGGTCGGTGTCACTGATCTTGTCCGGCGGGTTCGGGGCCATCGGCACCGGGCCGAACACGCCAGAGCCGCCCTTGCGGACCTTCTCCATCAACTTGGCAGTCGCGTCCTGGCCCTTGTATTTGACGGCGATGTCCTTGAACGACGGGCCGACCAACTTCTTGTCCTTGGCATGGCAGGCCATGCAGCCCGCCTTGGTCATGGCCTCGTCGGTGTTGGCCCAGGCGCCGGTGGCGGCCCATGCCAGCGACGCAGCGGCAATGATGGGTGTGATCTTCATGGCGTGGCTCCACTCAGTACACGTCGTGCTGCGTGTTGTAGACGTTGAAGTGGCCGGTTGGCGTGATCAGCCTCGGGTCCTTGATCACGGCCTTGAGCTTGAGCGTCTTGTCGTCCACGACGACCAGCGCGCTCTGCTTGTTCTTGGCCGACCAGACCGAGAACCAGACCTCGTCACC
>JADMKA010000263.1 GCA_018780145.1 Vitreoscilla sp.
TGCCGTGGGCGGGGCCGGTGGCTAGCGCGAAGGTGTTGCCGCCGTCGCCGGACAGGGTGTCGTTCGAGTCAAGGCTTCCGTTGAGGACGGCATCTTCGGTGGCTGCAAAAGTGTCGTTGGAAGCGACCGGGAGATCATCCACCGAGCCCACGTTGAGCGTGACGGTCGCGGTGGAGACATCGCCGTCGGCATCGGTCAGTGTGTAGGTGAAGCTGTCGGGGCCGTTGTAATTGGCGGCTGGGGTATAGGTGAAGGTGCCATCGGCGTTGACGGTCACCGTGCCATGCGCCGGGCCGGTGCCCAAGGCGAAGGTGTTGCCACCGTCGCCGGACAAGGTGTCGTTCGAACCGAGGCTGCCGCTGAGGACGGTGTCCTCGGTGGCTGCGAAGGTGTCGTTCGAGGCGACCGGCAGGTCGTCGACGGCACCAACGTTCAGGGTCACTGTCGCAGTCGAGACATCGCCATCGGCGTCGGTCAGCGTGTAGGTGAACGAGTCCGGACCGTTGTAGTTGGCGGCTGGGGTGTAGGTGAAGGTGCCGTCGGCGTTGACGACCACGGTGCCGTGAGCAGGGCCGGTGCCGAGCGCGAAGGCGTTGCCGCCGTCACCGCTGAGCGTGTCGTTGGCGCCCAAACTGCCATTAAGGACGGTGTCCTCCGTTGCCGCGAAGGTGTCGTTGGCAGCGACCGGGAGATCATCCACCGAACCCACATTCAGCGTGACGGTCGCGGTCGACACGTCACCATCGGCATCGGTCAGTGTGTAGGTGAAGGAGTCCGGGCCGTTGTAGTTGGCGGCTGGGGTGTAGGTGAAGGTGCCATCGGCATTGACCACGACCGTGCCGTGGGCCGGGCCGGAGCCGAGGGCGAATGCGTTGCCGCCGTCGCCGGAAAGGGTGTCGTTACCAGCCAGGCTTCCGTTGAGTGCAGTGTCCTCGGTGGCCGCAAAGGTGTCGTTCGCGGCTACCGGGAGGTCATCGACCGAGCCGACGTTCAATGTGACAGTCGCCGTCGACACGTCGCCATCGGCGTCGATCAGCGTGTACGTGAAGCTATCGGGCCCGTTGTAGTTGGCGGCCGGGGTGTAGGTAAACGTGCCGTCGGCGTTGACCACGACGGTGCCGTGGGTCGGGCCCGCACCCAGGGCAAAGGTGTTGCCACCGTCGCCGGACAAGGTGTCGTTCGAACCGAGGTTGCCGTTGAGTGTGGTGTCTTCGGTGGCTGCAAAAGTGTCGTTGGCAGCGACCGGGAGATCATCCACTGAGCCCACGTTCAACGTGACGGTCGCGGTTGAGACATCGCCGTCGGCGTCGGTCAGCGTGTAGGTGAACGAGTCCGGACCGTTGTAGTTGGCGGCCGGTGTGTAGGTGAAGGTGCCGTCGGCGTTGACGACCACGGTGCCATGCGCCGGCGCGGTGGCGAGCGCGAAGGCGTTGCCGCCGTCACCGCTGCGCGTGTCGTTGTTGCCAAGGTCGCCATTGAACGCAGCGCCTTCCGTCGCTTCGAACGTGTCACTCACCGCCAGAGGCGCATCGTTGACCGGGGTCACCGTGACCGTGACGTGGGCGGTCACCGGGGTGGTGCCATCGGTCACGGTGTAGTCGAAGTCTGCGCGGCCGTGGTAGTTCGGCGCCGGGGTGAACGTCAGCGTGCCATCCGGGTTCAGGCTCACAGTTCCCACGGGTTGCCCGCCGTCGAGCGTCAGCTGCACAGGCGTGCCGGGGCTGATCGGCTGGCCGTCGATCTCGGTGATGGTGAGCGGATCGCCGTCCGGGTCGGTGTCGTTGCGGAGCACGTCGATGGTGGTCGGCGTGTCTTCGGGGGTGACCAGCGCATCGTTGGCCGCGGCGTTGGTGTCGGATACGGCGCTCGGCGCGTCGTTGACCGGGGTCACGGTGACCGTGATCGTCGAGCTCACCGTGCCGCCGCCATTGCTGGCGGTGTACGGCACGCTGAAGCTGCCGTTGAAGTCGGGTACCGGCGTGAAGGTCAGCGTGCCGTCCGGGTTCAGCGTCACCGTGCCTTGCGGCAGAACGACCGGGGCTCCCACGGCAATCGCTTGGCCACCCACCGTGAGCACGGTGGCCGGGCCGGTGCCGGCCAGGTCGTCGTTGCTGCGCGGGTCGAAAGTGACCGCTGCATCCTCGGCCACGGTCACTGTGTCTGGCAAGGCGGCGTCGGCGCGCTTGGCCGCCTGGGCAGAGGTTTCGTTCAGCACCGCCGCAGAAGCGCTGTTGCCGAACGGCTCGGTGCCCAGGCTGGCGGGCGTCACGCCTTCGGCCACGCGGTCCACCCGCAGGCCGGGTTGCATCGAACCGTCGCCGCCTTGGGCGCCGGCGGCCGGGGCCACGTCGGGGTTGCCGGCGGCCACTTCGGCGATCACGCGTTCGAGCTCGCCCGGTGCCGCCGGGCTGCGCCCGCCCTCGATCTGCACGATGCCGTTCTGGCCGGTCAGGACCACGTCGCCCGTCTCGACGACGTCACCCGCCTTCAACGGGTGGATGTGGCCCTCGGCGTCGCGCACCAACACCTCGCCCCAGGTTCCCACCACCTTGCCCGCCAGCTGGCGCGCGGGAACGTAGCCTTTGGCGATCAAGGCCTGCATGGCGGCGTCGGTGCCCAGCTTGGAGGCTGCCAGGGTGTTCACGCTGACCTGGATGGTCTTGGCCCCTGCCGGGTTGGCAGGTGGCGTGGACACGGAAGGGGACGAAGACATGCGCAGTGCTCCAGGAAGGGCTCAACACGGGTTCACGAGCTTAGGGTCGGGGCCGTCCTGGTCCATTGGCGGGCCTGGACGGACGTGAACGAAGTCACCGGAAAATGACACGCTGTGCGAACAAAGATTCGCCCAAGGCGCTTGGCGGCACTGCGATCAACGTTCGCGCAGCGCATAGGCCTTGGCCTTCAGGACGGGCTTGAGGAGGTAGGACAACACCGTCTTCTGGCCGGTCAGCACGTCGACTTCGGCCGTCATGCCGGGAATCACCGGCAGGCGTTCGTCGAAGTCGGGCTGGTTGGTGCGGACGCGGACGATGTAGAACGCGTTGCCCTTCTCGTCGATGACGGTGTCCGGGCTGATGTTCTCGACCTTGGCTTCCAGGCCGCCGAAGATCGAGAAGTCGTAGGCGGTGAACTTGACCATCGCCTCCTGCCCCGGGCGGATGAACGCGATGTCCTTGGGCAGCACGCGTGCTTCCAGTACCAGCGCGTCGTCCAGGGGCACCACCTCGACGATGTCCTTGCCCGGCTGCACCACGCCGCCCACGGTGTTGGCCAGCAGCCGCTGTACCCGGCCACGCACGGGGGACTTGACCTGGGCCTTGTCCACCTTGTCGGCCAGGGCCACGGAGCCCTCGTTCAGCGCATTGAGCTTGCCCATGACCTCGGCCATGTCTTTGCGCGCGTCGTTGCGGAAGGTCAGCTCGGTCTCCTGGATCTTTCGGCTGGCCTCGCCGATGGCAGCTTGCACGCGGGCGATCTGGGCCAGCGTCTGTTCGGCGTCGCCCTTGTTGCGCGTCACATCGCGTTCCAGCCGCAGCACCTCCACCTGGGAGACGGCACCGGTGGCCAGCAGGGGGCGGGTTTGGGTCAGCTCCTGCTGGGCCAGTTCGAGGCCGCGAATGGCGGCACTTCGCTTGGCCTGGGCTTCGGCCAGTTCCTGCTGGCGCTGAATCAACTGCTGGCGGCTGATCGACACCAGCGTGTTCAGCTCGCTCAGCTTGGTCTCGTAGAGGCGCCGCTCCTCTTCCAGGATGCGGCGCTCCTCGTCGCCTTCGGGCTGGGGCGGCTTGAAAGCCGCGCCCTCGGCCAACGCGCGCAGCCGAGCCTGGCGGGCCTCCAGCGCAAAGCCCTGCGCCGCGCTCTCGCGCACGCCGGAGGTGGCGCGGGTTCCATCGATGCGCAGCAGCATCTGCCCCGCCTCGACCACCTGGCCCTCGCGCACCAGGATCTCCGCCACCACGCCGCCGTCCAGCGACTGCAGCACCTGCAGCTGGCGCGATGGCACCACGCGGCCTTCGCCGCGCGTGACCTCGTCCACCTTGGCGAAGGCGGCCCAGATCAGCAGCACCACCACCACGCCCAGCGTGATGCGGACGATCTGCTGGGCACGCTGCGTGGCCTGGCGCGACATCACGTTGTCGGCAGCCCGCTCGAAGTCGCTCATGCCGGGCATGGCCAGTGGGTCGGAGGGTGCGCCGAAAAAGGCACGCATGGCGTTGGCAAATTGTCGCCAAGGAGGTGCTGGGACGGCTGTCGCCAGCGCCACGGTGGTTGGCAGGCGTGCACTCATGCCGCCCTCGCAATCCGGCCGCTCTGCAGCGCTTCCATGATGCGGTCACGCGGCCCGTCGGCCACGATCTTGCCGCCGTCGACGACGATGACCCGGTCCACCAGCGCCAGCAGCGAGGTGCGGTGGGTCACCAGCACCACCGTCTTGCCGGCGCTGAAGGCGGCCAGGCGTTGGGTGATGGCGGCCTCGGTGGAAAAGTCCATCGCGCTGGTCGGTTCGTCCAGCAGCAGCACCGGGGTGTTGTGCAGCACCGCGCGGGCCAGGCCCACGCTCTGGCGCTGCCCGCCGGACAAGCGTTCGCCGCGCTCGCCGACGTTCAAGTCGAAGCCCTGTGGGTGCCGGTTGACGAACTCTCCCAGGCCCGCCACCTCGGCCGCCGCCACCACCGTGCTGTCGTCCGCACAGGGCACGCCGAAGGTGATGTTCTCGCGCAGGCTGCCATAGAACAGCAGCACATCCTGCGAGACATAGCCCAGGTTCCTGCGCAGGTCGGCGGGGTCCAGCTGGTTCAGGTCGATGCCATCCAGCAGCACGGCGCCCTCGGTGGGCCGGTACAACCCGAGCATCAGCCGCTGCAGGGTGGATTTGCCCGAGCCCACGCGTCCGATCAGCGCCACCCGCTCGCCGGGCTTGATCTTCAGCGACAGGTTGTCCAGTGCGTTGTCGGTGCGGCCCGGGTACTTGAACGAGACGTTGCGGAACTCGACCTCGCCACGCAGCTTGGCGCGGTGGATGTAGGCCGTGCCATCGGTCCGCTCGACCGGCTGGGCCATGATCTTCTCCAGCCCGTCGAGCGCGGTGCGCGCACCCTGGTACTGCATCAGCAGGGCCACGATCTGGCCGGCCGGTGCCAGCGCGCGCGACGCCAGCATGCCCGTGGCGATCAGGCCGCCCATGGTGAGCATGCGCTCGCCGATCAGGTAGACGCCGGCCACCACCATCACCACCGTGACGGTCTGCACGATCGAGCTGGCCAGGTAGTTGGCGCCGGAGGACAGGGAGCGCATCTTCACGTTCGCCCCGGCCAGGAAGACGTTGGTGCGCTCCCATCGGGACTGGATGCTGCCTTCGGCGCCCTGGGTCTTGATGGTTTCGATGCCGGTCAGGCTTTCGATCAGCGTCGCGTTGCGGGCTGCCGAGGCCCGGTAGGTGGTTTCGGCCAGGCTGTGCAGCTTGCCCTGGATCACCCAGCCGGCCAGCAGCACGGCGCCGAAGCCCAGCACCACCGGGATCGCCAGCCAGGGGGAGATCACGATGATGACCAGCAGGAACAGCAGTGCGAAGGGCAGGTCGATCAAGGCGGTCACCGTGGAGGACGCGATCAGCTCGCGCACCTGCTCGAAGCCGCGCAGGTTGGAGGCGAAAGAGCCCACCGATTCGGGCCGGTGTTCCAGCCGCATGCCCAGCACCCGCTCCATCAGGGTGGCCGAGATCTGCACATCGATGCGGGCGCTGGCCTCGTCGACGAAGCGGCTGCGCAGCTTGCGCAACATCAGGTCGGCGCCCAGCACAAGCAGCATGCCGATGGCCAGCGACCAGAGGGTCTCCAAGGCCCCATTGGGCACGACCCGGTCGTACACGTTCATCGTGAAGATCGGGTTGGCGATGGCGAACAGGTTGATCAGCGCCGCCGCCCACAGGATGTCGCGGTAGACAAAACGCTGCGACAGCAGCACGCCCCAGAACCAGTGCCCCTCGCGCGGGGGGCGGACGTCAGGCGTGCGGCTGTCGTAGCGGAAGTGCGGCCGCACATGCAGCACCAGCCCCAGGCTGCGCTCGGCCAAGTCGGCGAGTGAGAGGCTGACCGATCCTTGGCCCGTCTCTGGCAGCAAGACGCGGGCCGTGTCGCCCTCCCAGCCGAGCAGGATGCAGGCCTTGTGGTCCTTGAGCAGCAGGATCGCCGGCAGCGCGGCGGGGTCCACCGCCTTGGGCGCCACGCGCTCCAGGCGGGTGACCATGCCGGCGCGGGCGGCGGCCCGTTCGGCCAGGTCCAGCGTCAGGCGGCCGTCGACCAGAGGCAGGCCGGAGGCGAGCGAGGCGCGCGTGGCCGCCTGGCCGTGCAGGCGGCAGGCCTCGACCAGGCAGTCGAGCAGGGCGTCAGGTTGCAGCAGATCCTCACGCAGGCGCTGCGCCGCAGGAGCCGGTGCAGGCGGTGGCAACGAGTGGATCGGCGCTTCGGCGGTGATGGCGGTGGTTTCGGACATTCCTGGCACCCTCGTGCCGGAACAGTCCGGGAGGGTCGTTCAGGCGATATCGGCGCAGTGCACGCCAAATTGACCGGTTTTTCTGTCGTCGAAGAAGCGCACGAGTGTTTCGCGCACGGTGCGGAAGGCCAGTTCGTCCCAGGGGATCTCGCTTTCGCGGAACAGGCGGGCTTCCAGCGTCTCGGTTCCGGGGTCGAGGTGGGTGTCGAGCATGCGGGCGCGGTAGAACAGGTGGACCTGCCCGACCCGCACCACGTTGAGCAGGGTGAACAGCCCCTGCAGTTCGACATGGGCGCCGGCCTCTTCCACCGTCTCGCGCAGCGCGCCCTCGGCGGTGGTCTCGCCGAGCTCCATGAAGCCCGCCGGCAGCGTCCACAGCCCGCGCCGCGGCTCGATCGCACGCCGGCACAGCAGCACCTGGTCTTCCCAGACCGGCACGGTGCCCACCACGTTCAGCGGGTTCTCGTAGTGGATGGTGGCGCAGTTCGGGCAGACCGCGCGCGGGCGGTTGTCGTCGGCCGGAACTTCGTAGTTCACCGCGGAGCCGCAGGCGCGGCAGTGGAGGATGGATCGCCCGACGAGCATGGTCGCGGCAGTGTAGCGGCGGGCCGTGGCATCATCCCGGGCACCCCCGTGCCTGGATGAGAAGCGCCCCATGACTGTCGTTTTCGCGCCGCCTGCCGCGGTCACTGTGCCCACCTCGGATGGCCGCGACTTTCCCGTTCACCGCATCTATTGCGTCGGCCGCAACTACGCCGAGCACGCCATCGAGATGGGGGCCACCGGGCGAGAACCGCCGTTCTTCTTCATGAAACCGGCCGACGCGGTGCTGCCGGTGGCCGACGGGCAGACTGGCAGCATGGCCTACCCGTCGCTGACCCAGAGCCTGCACCACGAGATCGAGCTGGTGGTGGCCCTGGGGCAGGGCGGGCGCAACGTGCCTGTGGAGCGTGCTGCCGAGCTGATCTGGGGCTACGCCATCGGCCTGGACATGACCCGCCGCGATCTGCAGAACGAGATGAAGAAGCAGGGGCGTCCCTGGTGCATCGGCAAGGCCTTCGACCAGAGCGCGCCGGTCGGCCCGCTGCACCCCAAGGCCGCCACCGGCGAGTTGCTGCGTGGCGCCATCAGCCTGGAGGTGAACGGCCAGCGCCGGCAGAGCGGCGACCTGGCTGACCTGATCTGGAACGTGGCCGAAACCATCGCCACCCTGTCGCAGGCCTGGGACCTCGCCCCGGGCGACCTGATCTACACCGGCACGCCGGCGGGCGTCGGCGCCGTCGTACCAGGCGATACCCTGGTGGGCGAGATCGCCGGCCTGGGCCGCCTCCAACTGACCATCGGGCCGGCACGCGGCTGACCCCCGGGAGCACCTTCATGGAACTGTTCAACTATTTCCGCTCGTCGGCTTCGTACCGTGTGCGCATTGCACTCGCGCTCAAGGGGCTGCCCTACGACTACAAGGCGGTTCACCTGCAGAAGAACGAGCAGACCAGCGAGTCCTACGGCGCCGTGTCGGCAGCCCGGCTGGTGCCGTTGTTGAAGGATGGCGACGCCTACGTGCACCAGTCGCTCGCCATCATCGAGTACCTCGACGAGAC
>JADMKA010000011.1 GCA_018780145.1 Vitreoscilla sp.
TCTACACCGACCTGGCCAAGTGGGCCAAGGCGCGCGGCCACACCCACCTGCGGGTCGACGGCGAGTTCTTGCCCGTCGACCCCTGGCCGCGGCTGGACCGCTTCAAGGAGCACACGCTGGAGCTGCCGGTGGGCGACCTGGTCGTCAGCGCCGCCAACGAGGCCGAGCTGCGCATGCTGCTGGCCCAGGCGCTGGACCTGGGCAAGGGCGTGATGCACCTGCTGCACCCGCTGGACGGCCTGGCCGGCACCATGGCGGCCGGCGGCAGCACCGCGCGCATCGGCGCGGTGACGGTGTTC
Organism: Vitreoscilla sp.; assembly: GCA_018780145.1. Lineage (GTDB taxonomy): Bacteria > Pseudomonadota > Gammaproteobacteria > Burkholderiales > Burkholderiaceae_C > Ideonella. The sequence continues at coordinate 300 of JADMKA010000011.1, forward strand.
TCCACCAAGCGCGCCTGCCCGACCTGCGGCACCAGCTACCCCGAGCTGGACCCGCGCATGTTCAGCTACAACAGCAAGCATGGCTGGTGTACCACCTGCGTGGGCACGGGGCTGGCGCTGACCCGGGAGCAGCGCAAGGCCTTCGACGACTCCAAGCGCGACGACGACCGCAAGGAACAGGGCCGGGAGCAGAGCTTCCCGAGCGAGGAGCCGGATGTCGAAGGGGTGGCCGGCGAGCCCTGCCCGGATTGTTCCGGCGCCCGCCTGAACGGCGCTTCCCGAGCGGTGACCTTCGCCGAGCGCGCCATCCAGGAGGTGGCCGCCTGGTCGGTGCACGACACCCGCGGCTGGATCGAGGGCCTGAAGCTCGAAGGCCGCGAGGCCGGCATCGCCCGAGACGTGGTCACCGAGATCCGCAACCGGCTGGAGTTCCTCGAGGAGGTGGGCCTGGGCTACCTGACGCTGGACCGCGCGGCCCCCACCTTGTCCGGCGGCGAGGCCCAGCGAATCCGGCTGGCGGCGCAACTGGGCAGCAACCTGCAGGGCGTGTGCTACGTGCTGGACGAGCCGACCATCGGCCTGCACCCGCGCGACAACGGCATCCTGCTGAAGGCCCTGCACAACCTCAGCGAGAAGGGCAACACGCTGGTGGTGGTGGAGCACGACGAGGACACCATCCGGCGCGCCGACCACATCATCGACATCGGTCCCGGCGCCGGCAAGCGCGGCGGCCGGCTGGTGGCCGAGGGCTCGGCGGCGGACCTGTCGGCGCAGCCCGATTCGCTCACCGGCCGCTTCCTGGCCCACCCGCTGAAACACCCGCTGCACCCGCGCCGCGCGGTGAGCACCAGCACGCCGGCGATGGAGCTGCGTGGCGCCCACCTGCACAACCTGCAGGCGGTGGACGTGACCATCCCGCTGCAGCGGCTGGTGGCCGTCACCGGGGTCAGCGGCTCCGGCAAGAGCACGCTGGCGCGCGACGTGCTGCTGGCCAACGTGGCGGCGCTGGTCGCCGCCAAGGGCCGCAAGCCGGACGAAGCCGCAGCCAGCGCCGTGATGCTGGCCGGTTGCACGGCGCTCAGCGGATGGGGCACGGTGGACCGGGTGCTGGAGGTGGACCAGACGCCGATCGGCAAGACCCCGCGTTCGTGCCCGGCCACCTACATCGGCTTCTGGGACCCGATCCGCCGGCTCTTCACCGAAACCCTGGAGGCCAAGGCCCGCGGCTACGCAGCGGCGCGCTTCTCCTTCAACACCGGCCAGGGCCGCTGCCCGGGCTGCGAGGGGCAGGGCATGCGCACCATCGAGATGAGCTTCCTGCCGGACGTGAAGGTGCCCTGCGACCAGTGCCACGGCCAGCGCTTCAACCCCGAGACCCTGGCGGTGAGCTGGCGCGGCAAGAGCATCGGGGATGTGCTGCGCATGGAGGTCGACGAGGCGGTGGATTTCTTCGCCAGCATGCCGGGCATCGCGCACCCATTGCAGCTTCTCAAGGACGTGGGCCTGGGCTACCTGACGCTGGGCCAGCCGTCGCCCACGCTGTCTGGCGGCGAGGCCCAGCGCATCAAGCTCGTCACCGAGCTGAGCAAGGTGCGCGACGACGTCACCCGCCGCGGCCAGAAGCCGCCCCACACGCTCTACGTGCTGGACGAGCCCACCGTGGGCCTGCACATGGCCGACGTGGAGAAGCTGATCCACGTGCTGCACCGCCTGGTCGACGGCGGTCACAGCGTGGTCGTGATCGAACACGACCTGGACGTGATCGCCGAGGCCGACTGGGTCATCGACCTGGGCCCGGAGGGCGGTGGCGCCGGTGGGCGCGTGGTATGTGCCAATGCTCCGGAAGGCGTGGTGCGTGCCGGCACCCACACCGGGGTGGCGTTGGCGCCGGTGCTGGCCCGGGCCTGATCCGGCGCGGCTACGGGGGCGCCAGCACGCGGCCGGCCGCGGCCACCACCGCCCGGCTCAATCCGTCGAGCAGGGCCGAAGCCGCACGTGCGTGCTGCCAGTACAGCGGCACGTCCAGCGGGGTGTCGGGCACCAGCTCGACGAGCGAGCCGTCTGCGAGGTGGGAAGCGATCAGCACCTGCGGTTGCAGGCCCCAGCCCATGCCGGCCACCGCAGCGGTGACGAAGGCCTGGGACGAGGGCAAGGTGTGCCGGGGCAGATCCACATGCCGGTGGCACCGGCGCCGCACCCAGCGGGCCTGCAGGTCGTCCTTGGTGTTGAAGACCAGGCTGGGTGCCTGCGCCAGGCTGCCCGCGCCGACGCCGCCGGCAAAATGGCGCGCCACGAAGGCCGGGCTGGCCGCCGCGAGGTAGCGCATGGCGCCCAACGGCCGGCTGTTGCAGCCCGTGGCCGGATGGGCGTGGCCCGTCACGGCGGCCAGCACCGTGCCACTGCGCAACCATCCGGCGGTGTGGTCCTGGTCGTCCACCGCCACCTCCACCAGCACCGGGGCGTCGGCCGCGAAGGCCGCCAGGGCCGGGGCGAACCAGGTGGCCAGGCTGTCGGCGTTCACCGCGATCGGCAGCGCCACCCGGGCGATGCCCTCCGGGGCCAGCGCCGGCAGCGCACCTTGCAGCTCCTGCTCCAGCAGGCGCACGCGGTCCACGTGCTGGCACAGGCGCCGGCCGGTGTCGGTGGGCCGGCACGGCTGATCGCGCACCACCAGCGCGCAACCCACGCGCTCTTCCAGCAGCCGGATGCGCTGCGACACCGCAGAAGGCGTCACATGAAGCGCGAGGGCCGCGCGCTCGAAGCTGCCCTCTCGGATGACGGCCGCCAGGGCGGCCAGCGCCGGATAGTCCAGCATGGGTTCAGTTTCTCTACATCACCTTTAGTGAAGTTAGTTTGTCTTCATCGTTGGCGGATGGCAAGCTCGCTTCATCATGACGCTGACCTCCATCGTTTCGCTCGCCTTCCCGGCGTTCGCCCAGGGCCTGGCGCTGAGCCTCGGGCTCATCGTGGCCATCGGTGCACAGAACGCATTCGTGCTGCGCCAGGGCCTGCGCCGCGAGCATGTGGGCAGCGTGGTGCTGTTCTGCGCGGCGGCGGACGCTGTCCTCATGGCCGCCGGTGTCCTGGGCATGGCCCAGGCCCTGGGGCAGAGCCCGGCGTTGGCGCGGGCCCTGGCGTTGGCCGGTGCCGCCTTCCTGGCGGCGTACGGATGGCAGGCCCTGCGCCGCGCGCGGCAGCCAAATCGCCTGACGGCGGCCCAGGGTGGCGGGGGGCTGCGGCGGGGCGCAGCGCTGGCGCAGGCGGCCGCCTTCACGCTGCTCAACCCCCATGTCTACCTGGACACGGTGCTGCTGGTGGGCAGCATCGGCGCACAGCAACCGGAGGCGCTGCGCGGCTGGTTCGTCGCCGGGGCCGGCAGCGCCAGCCTGCTCTGGTTCGCGCTGCTCGGCTTTGGTGCCCGGTGGCTGGCACCGTGGTTCGCCCGGCCCAAGGCCTGGCAGGTGCTGGACAGCCTGATCGGTGGGACCATGCTCCTGCTGTCGGCGCTGCTGGTGCGCCATGCCCTCACCGGACTCTGACGAGGCTCCCATGTACGTCAACCCGCTGCACCAACTCACCGACCATGACGCCATCTGTTCGCTCATCGCGCGGCACCCGCTGGGCGCCTGGGTGTGCCAGGGCCGCGCAGGCCTCGTGGCGAACCATGTGCCCTTCTTCCTGGATCGCGGCCGCGGACCGTTCGGCACCTTGGTCGGCCATGTCTCGCGCGCCAACACCGTCTGGCAGGAACTTGGCGCGGGCACGCCTTCGGTGGTGATGTTTCAAGGGCCCCAGGCCTACATCTCACCGGGCTGGTATCCGAGCAAGGCCGAACACGGCCAGGTCGTTCCCACCTGGAACTACGTGGTGGCCCATGCGCACGGCGTGGCGCGGGCGGTCCACGACCGCGATGGGCTGCTCGGCATGCTGAACCGGCTCACGGACCATCAAGAGGCCCGCCGCGCGGCGCCGTGGCGCGTCGGCGACGCGCCAGCCCCGTTCATCAACAAGTTTCTGCGCGCGATCGTCGGCATCGAGATCCCCATCGACCGGCTCGAAGGCAAGCTCAAGGCCAGCCAGGACGAAGCCCTGCAGGACCGGCACGGCACGGTGCGCGGGCTACAGCAGGAGACTTCCGACGCCGCCGCGGCGATGGCTGATCTCGTCAGGAAGGCCATCGAGGCCGATCCTGCTGACAGCCAGTGAACCGTTTGGCGCGGCAGTAGGTGCATCTGCCTAGAATGGTGCAGTGCAGCAAATTCCGCTTGCAATGCTCCGGGCGAGGAGTAGACTGAGGTCATGTTGCAGTGCAGCAAAGACTTTCGGTCCCCTACTCAATCACCCAGGAGCTCACCATGCTGAATACCGCCGATTTCACCGCCACCCAACAAGCCAACCTCGACGTCCTGCTGGGCCTGAGCGCCAAGGCCTTCGAAGGCGTGGAGCAGATCACCGCGCTGAACCTGCAAGCCGCCAAGGCCAGCCTGGGCGATGCCGCCGAAGCCAGCCACGCCGTGCTGGCCGCCAAGGACCCGCAGTCCCTGCTGGCCCTGCAGACCAGCCTGATGCAAGGCGCCGCCGAGAAGTCGGCCGCCTACGGCAAGCAGGTCTACGCCATCGCCACCGCCGGCAAGGCCGATTTCGAGAAGTTCGCCGCCGAGCAAGTCGCTGGCCTGCAATCCTCGTTCATGGCCGCCGTCGACGCTGCCAGCAAGAACGCCCCGGAAGGTTCCGGCAGCGGCGTGGCCCTGTTCAAGTCGGCCATCGCCACCGCCAACAACGCGTTCGACAGCCTGCAGAAGGCCACGCGCCAGGCCACCGACGCCGCCGAAGCCAACTTCACAGCCGTGTCCACCTCGGTCACCAAGGCTGCGAAGGCCAAGCGCGGCTGATCGGGAGTTCGACGTGCGCGATGAGCCCACGTCGGCCCCCGCCCTGCTCCAGCGGCCGTTGAACGACGGCTGGCTGGGCACCCGGGACCTGCCCGCCTACCGGGCCGGCCCGGTCGTGGCCCGTTTGCTCGGGCCTTCGGCCAGCAGCGCCGCACCCTGGCGTGTGGATCTGCTGCTGCTCGCGCCCGGCGGTCAATCGCAGGGCATCCAGTCCTTGCCCTGCCGCGCCTTGCCGCGCCACCCCTCGCACGACGAGCGCTCGCGCTTCGTTCGCATGGTGGCCGAGTTGGCCCGCCACGCTGCAGGCCACGACCACAGCCTGTTGGCCGTCGGCCCGGCGCTGGGCGTGCTCTGCGAACACGGGGTGGGCAGCGACAGCCTGGTCCGCGCCGCGCAACTGCTCGACGAGGTCTCCAGCGAAGCCGCGGTGGTCTCCAGCCTGTGCGCGGTGCTGGATCGCCTGTTGGGTGATGAAGAGGCGCGCCGCGTGGCCGCCGAGCTGCTGGCCACGCTGCACGGTGCAGACGGCGCTTCGACGCCGGCCGAGGAACTGCCGGCACTGGTCACCCAGGTGGTCCGGCGTGTCGGCAAGGCGCATGCGCGCCGCCGCCTTGGCGAGGCCGCCTTTGTCGAGCTGGTGCCGCAACCCGAATTGTTCGACGTCTGACCCCAGGTCGCCCGGCGCTCAGCCGATGCGCCAGAAATCCAGCAGCACCCGCTGCTGTTCGCGCTGGCCCGTCGCCAGCGCCATCACCTTGTTCAGGTGCAGCCACGCCGGGTGGCCGGTGGTGAAGCGCACCAGGGTGCGAAAGAAATACTCCGCGGGCGACACCGCCTCGCCGCGTGCCAGCCGCGCCATCACCTCGGCCGGGCCGTGGCGCATGCCCTCGCTCTGCACCTCGATCAACGCGCCGTCGGCGGTTCGGATCACGTAGTGCGCGGCGATGTCGGTCACGCCGTCGGCCCGCTGCACCTGCCAGTCGACCCCGCCTTCCACCAGCTCGCCGTTCAGCTCCGGCCCGGCGGCGCTGCCGCCACCGAGCGGCACGTAGCGCCGCTCGCCGTGCTTGGCCGGGCCGCCCAGCGACACCACTGGGCCCACCTGGCAGGTCACACGGGTCATGAAGCTCAAGGCGGGTGGGGTGGGCGCGGACATGGCAAAGGCTCCAGCAGGGTCAGGTGTCCCATCATGCCGTCATGCCCGGAGCTGGGCGTCATCCCTGCGGATGACCGTGCTGGCCCTGGTGAAAGGCCGCCGCGCGCGCCGCCTTCGACCTGCTGGTCGAGGCCGGTGAGCCTTTTCGAGGCGAGCCTCGGCGTAGAGGATGAGAAGCCCACTTCGCCCGGAAGGATCCCGCCATGCACGCCTTGCCTCGACTTGCTGCCGCGCTGCTCGCCGCCAGCCTCGCCACCCCGCTGTTCGCCCAGGCGCCCGCCTGGGAGGCACCCAAGGGGGGCTACGACACGCCGGCCACCTTCGCCACCCGCATCGAGGACGCCGGCACCGTCTACAGCCGCACGCTGGGCGAGGCGCGCAAGAACGTCTATGGCCGCCAGGTGACGCTGAAGGTGGCCGGCCTGGCCGAGCTGCAGCGGCTCACGGCGCTGAAAGGCAGCATCGACCAGGGTGCAGCCAAGGAGGAGGAGCGGCAGGCCAAGTCCGCCGACGGGCAGGGTGGGCAACTGGGCTCGCTGCTGAGCAAGCTGAATCCGCTGATGTCGAAGGAGGTCGACCGACAGAAGGAGGAGGCCAAGGACGAGCTGACCGTGTCCTTGCTGGAAGCCGGCTCGCCCCAGGATCAACCGGGCACCGCGGTGGCCGACCTGATCAACCCGCCGAATCAGGTCACCGGCTCGTTCCTCGGCGCGAAGATCAACGACAAGGTGAAGGTGCTCGTCACCTCGACCGAGTTCAAACCCAAGGTGCTGATCGTGCGCTACCTGCCCAAGGGCTCGTTCACGCCACTGCAGGCCGATGCCCGGCCCAGCTTCAGCGTGGTGGCGTCGTCGGACGCCGATGGCGACACCGGAGACCGCGCACTGGCCACCTTCAGCCGCTCCACCAAATCGGCCGACGGTGGGCGCGACATCGCCATCATCGTCACCAGCGACGACGGCCGAGCGGCGAGCGGGCAGTATCAGATCAAGTACTACCAGGAGTAGGCCATGGACCGCCTGCGTCGCCGGCTGATCCTCGGGTGTGCCGTCGGGTGGGTCGGGCCCGCCTGCGCCGCGGACGCGAAGGAGTTGCCACTGGACTCCGGCTCCAGCGGCGTGCTGGAGCCGAACCGCAGTTCGCGCCTGGTGGTTCAGACCCACCTGACCGGCATCAGGACCACCGTCTGGGTCAACCGCGATGGCCGCGTCAATGCCGACCTGGGCTCGCTGACGCAGAACCTCTACGAGAACAGTTACGGCTGGAAGACCACCGCGTTGAAGTCGACCGACCTCTGGGAGATCAGTACCGAGGACCTGGAGGAGCCAACGCTGGCGGTGCTGCGGGTGCGCGGCCGCAATTTCCTGCCGGACGTGGCGCTGTTCATCGGCGTGCGCTCGGTGCGCGATCTGGATCCGGCACGCGGCGTCCGCGTGCCGCCGTCCGACGGCGCCGCCACCGAGTGCCTGGGCCTGTTCGTGCTGGACCCGAAGAAGCGGCATGTCGTGACCGTGCAATCGCAGGTCGAGGACGACGCGGCCTACCGCGTGTCGCTGGTCCGCGCGAGCCGCTTCCGCAGGTGAGATTGGGGCACCCGGTGCCGCGGGTACGCGCCACCACCCGCCGAGCGGGTCACGCGGCCGCTTGGGGCGGCCCGGCGCTGGCCGCGTGTCGTGGGCACCCGGTGCCGGGAACTGGCACCATGGCGCTATGAACGACATCGCCGCCACGCTGGCCTCACGCCTGATCCGCAACCTGCACGAGGTGCCACGGGAGCACCAGGTGCGCGAGCCGCTGTACGACAGCATGACGGCCCGGCTGGCCAGCGGCACCGCCGCCCGCGGGCTGGGCGCGTCGATCGACACCGTGCCGCCCGGCAAGCGCTCCTGCCCTTATCACTTCCACCACGCGCAAGAAGAGATGTTCGTGGTGCTCTCCGGTTCCGGCACCCTGCGGGTGGCTGGCGAGATGCTGCCGCTGCGCACCGGCGACGTGGTCTTCATCCCGCCCGGGCCGGAGTACCCGCACCAGCTCATTAACAGCTCCGACGCGCCGCTGACCTACCTGTCGGTCAGCACCACAGCGACACCGGAGGTCGTCGAGTACCCCGATTCCGGCAAGTACCTGGCGATGGCCGGCCCCGCAGGCGCCGCGGGCTTCGACGCCATCCAGCGCACCGCTTCCAACCTGGACTACTGGGACGGAGAACCCTGAATGCGGCACACTGGGGCGGTCTCAACGGACCGGAGTGCCACCATGGCTGTGTACGTGATCGCCGACCTGCAGGAGATCCTCGATCCGGCCGACTACACCGGCTACCGGGAGCAGGCACCCGCCACCATCGCGGCACATGGGGGCCGCTACCTGGCCCGCGGAGGCGCCACCGAGTCGCTGGAAGGCGACTGGCTGCCCGCGCGCACGGTGATCCTCGAATTCCCGACGAAAGCGCAGTTCCAGGCCTGGTGGGACTCGCCGGAGTACCAGGCCATCCGGCCGATCCGCGAACGCAGCACGCGCTCTCGCCTGCTGGTCACCGAGGGCCTCTGAGATCGCCGCACCCCTGAACGACCTGCGCGGCGCCGCGCGCCTGGCCACCGACGCCACCACCGGCCTGGCCAACCTGGTCGAGGCGATGCACGAGCGCATCGCCCGCGTGCCCGTTGTCGGCCGCGCGGCGGCGGATGGCCGCACCAGCGGCATCACCGGGCTCGTCTACCGCTCCATCCGTGGCGTCACCCAGGTCGTCGGCGGCAGCCTGGATGCGTTGCTGGGCGCGCTGGTGCCGGCGCTCGGGCCGGTAGAGGAGGGGGCCGACGACGTTCCGCCACGGCGCGAGCGGGAGGCCATCGTCGCGGCCTTGAACGGCGTGATGGGCGACTACCTCGCCGAGAGTGGCAATCCGCTGGCCCTGACCATGACCATGCGCAGCGGCGGTCGGCCGCTGGTGCTCGAGCGTGCCGCACTGGCGCAGCGCCTGCCCGGGGCCACCGGCCGCCTGCTGGTTCTGGCCCACGGCCTGTGCATGAACGACCTGCAGTGGCAGCGCGACGGCCACGACCATGGCGCCATGCTGGCCCGCGAGCGAGGCTTCACGCCGGTCTACCTGCACTACAACACCGGCCTTCACGTGTCGCTCAACGGCCGGATGCTGGCGGCGCAGCTTGAACAACTGGCCGATGCCTGGCCGGTGCCGCTGGAGCGCACGGTGTTGCTGTGCCACAGCATGGGCGGCCTGCTTGCTCGCAGCGCCTACCATCAGGCCTGCCTGGCAGGCATGCGCTGGCCGGCGCGGATCGACGAGATGGTCTTTCTCGGCACGCCGCATCATGGCGCGCCGCTGGAGCGGGCCGGCCACTGGATCGACATCCTGCTGGGCGCGGCGCCCTATGCCGCACCGTTTGCCCGCCTGGGCAAGCTGCGCAGTGCCGGCATCACCGACCTGCGGCACGGCAACCTGCTCGACGAAGACTGGGTCGGGCGCGACCGCTTCGCCCGCGGCACCGACAGGCGCCAGCCCGTGCCGCTGCCCGAAACCGTGCGCTGCCTGGCCATCGCCGCCACCACGGGCGAGGAGCGTGGCGACCTGAAGGACCGCCTGCTCGGCGATGGCCTGGTGCCGCTGGACAGTGCCCTGGGCCGCCACCCCGATCCGGCGCGGGCACTGGCTTTCGCCGAAGACCGCCAATGGGTCGGCCACGGCATCAACCACATGGCCTTGCTGAGCCACCCCGAGGTGGCCGCGCAGTTGCTGCGCTGGGTGGCTTGAGGTGGGGCACCCGGGTGCCGGCGTACCGGCCCCGGCACTCGGTTGAGGTGCCAAAAGACCTTCGCCCTGGCGCCGGGGCGGCCGAGGGTGTACTATGCGCGCTGTAGGTATGCTCCAGACCGTCTATTCGTAGGTCCCCTCTGTTTCACGCTGACACTCGTCAGTGCGCTCCGGTCGACTTCTCCATCGATGACTTTCCTGGCGTCTCTGCACTGCGTTGCATGTGCGCGCGGTAATTGAAAGGAATCGATATGACGACTCAAACCGGAACCGTGAAATGGTTCGACGAAGGCAAGGGCTTTGGCTTCATCACGCCGGACGGCGGTGGCAAGGACCTCTTTGCCCACTTCAGCCAGATCCGCGGTGGTGGCTTCAAGAGCCTGGCCGAAAACCAGCGCGTCGAGTTTGAAGTGACGCAGGGCCAGAAGGGCCCGCAAGCTTCGAACATCGGCCCGGTGGCTTGATCGCCACCCAGACCATTGGCGCGCCCGCGCGCCTCTGACCAGACCGCGGCCTTGGCCGCGGTTTTTCTTTTTCTGGAGGGCCCATGGCCAAGGAAGAACTCATAGAAATGAGCGGCGTGGTCGACGAGATCCTGCCCGATCTGCGCTGCCGCGTGACCCTGGAAAACGGTCACCAACTGGTCGCCTACACCTCGGGCAAGATGCGCAAGCACCACATCCGCATCCTGGCGGGCGACAACGTGTCGCTGGAGCTGTCGCCGTACGACCTGAGCAAGGGCCGCATCACATTCCGCCACCTGGATCGCCGCCGCCCGTCTCCGACGCAACGCTGATCCGACACCGCCGCCACACCACCTGTCGCCCCTGGCGACGGCCCGTGGCGCTCTCGCGGCGGTTCGTCGCACGGCGCTGGCGGCGCCACCGACCGGTTCCTACAGTGCACCCATCGCAACACGTTTTGCGGTGCCACCCAAGGAGCCGATCATGTTCAAGCAAGCCACCCACCACGCCACCGCCATCGCCCTCGCGGCCTTGACGACCCTGGCCACGCTGGCCGGTCTGGACACCCTGGCCACCGGCCATCACGCCACGGCCACGCTGGTCGCCCAGGCCGATGCCGCGCCAGCCGACTACCAAGTGGTGGTCACCGCCCGCCGCCTCTCCCACGCCTGACGCATCGTGGGCGCGCTGATGCTCTTCATCGGCTTCTGCCTGCTGTGCGTGCTGTGCTGGCCGCTGGCCCTGCTGGCGCTGATCCTCGCGCCGCTGGTGTGGCTGCTGTCACTGCCCTTCAGGCTGCTCGGCCTGGCCGTGGGGGCCATCTTCTCGCTGATCGGCGCGCTGCTGCTCCTGCCGGCGCGCCTGATCGAGCGCCTGGGCCGCGGCTGAAGTTCAGTTCATCGAGTGGATCATCTCGCGCACGCGCGGATAGATCTGCTGGCGCCAGCGCCGGCCGCTGAACACCCCGTAGTGCCCCACGCCCAACTGCACGTGGTGGCTCTTCATCCAGGGCTTGATGCCGCTGCACAGGTCGTGCGCGGCCACCGTCTGGCCGATGGCGCAGATGTCGTCGCGCTCACCTTCCACGGTGAACAAGGCGGTGCGCCGGATCGCCGCGGTGTCCACCGGCTCGCCGTTCAGCACCATCGTGCCGCGCGCCAGGGTGTACTCCTGGAACACCTGGGCCACGGTCTCCAGATAGAACTCGCCCGGCAGGTCGTTGACCGCAAAGTACTCGTCGTAGAAATCCGCCGTCGCGTCGGCCTGGTCATGGTCACCCTTGAGCCGGTGGCGGTACAGATCCACGAAGGCCTGGCGGTGTCGGTCCGGGTTCATGCTCATGAACGCGCTGAGCTGCAGGAAGCCCGGGTAGACACGCCGGCCCGCGCCGGGATAGCGCCAGGGCACGTGGTGCACCAGGTGCTTGTCGAACCAGTCGATTGGCTTGCTGGTGGCCAGCTCGTTGACCTGGGTCGGGTTGATGCGGCAGTCGATCGGCCCGGCCATCAGCGTCATGCTGCGCGGCTGGGCCGGGTGCTCGCGCTGCGCCATCAGGGCCACGGCGGCCAGCACCGGCACACAGGGCTGGCACACCGCCACCAGGTGCGTGCCTTCGCCCAGCGCCTCGATGAAGCCGATCACGTGCTCCACGTACTCGGCCAGGCCGAAGGCGCCTTCGCGCAAGGGCACCATGCGTCCGTTGTGCCAGTCGGTGATGTAGACATCGTGGTCGGCCAGCATGGTGCGCGCCGTGTCGGCCAGCAGCGTGGCGAAATGGCCCGACAGCGGCGCGACGATCAGCACCCGGGGCAACGGCCGGCCACCGTCGCCGGCCTGCGCCACGTCCTCGCGCTCGAAGCGCAACAGCGTGCCGAACGGCCGCTGCACCACCACCTGCTCGGTCACGCGCACCGAGGTTTCGCCGACCTGCACCGATTCGATGCCGAAATGCGGCCGATGGTGGGTCAGGCGCAGGCGTGAGAACAGCTCGCTGGCGGCCGCCGCCTCGCGTGCACCGGGCAACGGGGGCCAGTGGCCCAGGCGTTCGAGGCCATGGCCCAGCCAGGACGACGCCCAGCGGGCAGCCTGCTGCCATGGCCCGACGCAATCGGTCACAGTCTGGTAGGCGTCGTAGAGCATGCACCACCAGTGCAAGTTGCGGGCCAAGCCGGGCCGGCCGGGCACCAAGCTGGCACGTGGATTGCACGCTTGGTGCAACCCCAGGAGACCCGGATGGCCCGCAGCACGCTCACCCTCAGCAGCAAGAACTACTCGTCGTGGTCGCTGCGCGGCTGGTTGCTGGCCCGCTTCGCCGGCCTGGAGTTCGACGAGCTGATGCTGTCGCCGGACGACCCCGGCGCCAAGGCCGAGATGCTGCTGCTGGCGCCGTCGATGCTGGTGCCCTGCCTGCGCCACGGCGGCATCACCGTGTGGGACACGCTGGCCATCGGCGAGTACCTGCACGAGATCAAGCCCAAGGCCGGTCTGCTGCCCGCCGAGCGGGCCGCGCGCGCCCACTGCCGGGCCATCTGCGGAGAGATGCATTCGGGCTTCACCTCGCTGCGCTCGGCACTGCCGATGAACCTCAAGGGTCACTTCCCGAGCTACAAGGTCTGGAGCCGCGCGGCGACCGACATCGAGCGCGTGCTGCAGATCTGGCACGACTGCCTCACCACCTATGGCGGCCCCTTCCTCTTCGGCCCGCAGCCCGGCATGGCCGACGCGATGTACGCCCCGGTGGTGACCCGCCTGCGCACCTACGACGTGCGGGTGGCCGACCCGCTGTGCGCCGCCTACTGCCAGGCCATCGTCGGCCTGCCGGAGATGGCGGAGTGGACCGCCGCAGCGCTCAACGAACCCGAGGCCATCGACGAACTCGAGGTCGAGTTCTGATCGCCTGCTTCAGGCGGCGGCCTTGAGCGCCCAGCCCTTGGGCGTGGGCAGTTCGCAGACCGCATCCACATCGATGGTCTTGAAATCCGCCGGGCCGACGATCTCCAGGTACTCCATGTCCGGCGAGTAGTCGAACAGGTAGTGCCTCACGCCGGGGCGCTGGTGCACGCAGTCGCCGGCGCTGACCAGGGTCTCCTGGTCTTCGTACATGAAGCGGGCCCAGCCGCGCAGCATGATCACGATGTGGAACTCCGCCTCGTGCCGGTGCCATCCGGTGCCCTTCTCGGGTGCGTTGTGTGCGATCACGAGCTGCGCCAGCACCTTGCCGCGCGTGGCTTCGGCCACACCGAGATCGCGGTACAGGAAGAAGTCGCGCAGGCCGTCGCCTCGGTATGCGGTGTCCTGGGGCTTGATGTGCGAGAACAGGGTCTCGCCTCCGGTGTCACGAACCTCTTCGAGCATGGGAGCCTCCGGGTGCCAGGGTGGGAAGTGCCACCCCGGCATGCATGAAGCATTCCCGGCAGGTCGATCAGGGCTTCACTTCGTTCGGCGTTTCGTCGCGGCGCTGTTCCTGGCGCTCGCGCTGCCTGGCGTTGGGCTGGCTGGCGGCAGGCAGCGGCTCGGCCGCCTGGGCCACGGTGGTCGGCCTCGGCGGGTTGGCTCGGGCCTGTGGGCTGGGCGCGGGCTGGGAGGCCCGCGCCGGTGCCGTGGCAGCACCCTCCGAGGCAGGCGCACCGCGCTTGGCAGCGCGGTCGGCCTTGCGCTCCGCGGCCGACCGGGTGGCGCTGGGGCGCGGCACCGGTGCCGAAGCTGCGTCACGGCCACCGGTGGTCGGTTCGGCCTGGGTGTTGTTCCGGGCCGCCCTGGCTGCCTTGGCCGCCTGGCGATCTTCGGCCGTGGCCTTGGGGGTGCGAGTCTCGGCCGACGATGCAGCCTGGCCGGGCTTCGTGGTCGCGGCCTTGGGAGTGCGAGCCTCGGCAGACGATGCAGCCTGGCCAGCCTTCGCGGCTGCGGCCTTGCGCTCCTCGGCGGGGCGGGCGCGCTCGTCCCGCTCCTTCGTGCTGCGCGCCGGCGCGGAGGCGGTCGGGGGCAGTGCCTTGGCGGCGACCTGCCGGGCTGGCACGACCTTCACGGCCGGTGCCGCCGGCGCAGCCGCATTCGGGGGAGCCTTCAGCTCCTTGCGCGTCACCTCGTCGAGCGGCTTGCCCGGCTGCGCGGCGAGGCGCTCCTTCTGGACCGCGAAGCTGGCCTTGGCCGCTGGCGGTGCGGTACGCGCGACGACGGGCCGCACGAAGGCGCGGGCCGGCGGCTTCGCACCGTCGGCGGCAGCGCCCCGCACGCTCTTTTCGGTCGGCGCCACCGGGGCGGCGTCGGCCACCTCGCGGCTGTCGATCAGTTCCTTGCTCGGGCGCACGGCCGCTTTGGCCACCGGCTGCGACTGTGCGAAGGTCTCCTTCGGCACCGCCACCACCGCACCGGGCACCTTGCGGTTCACATAGGTGATGTTGTTGACAGTCTTGTTGATGTAGACGTTGTTGACGACGGTCTTGTTGACCACCGTGTTGCTGATGTTGACCTTCTCGAAGTAGGCCGGGCTGACCTTGTAGGCCGGCCGATAGACCTCGCGCGGGCCCAGCGGGAACCAGGCGATGCCGCCGATGCCGCCGGCCGTGATCTTCAGCTTGAAGTTGTCGCCGCCCACGAACACCACCAGCGCCGGGGCGTAGTAGGCGCGGCTGCGCACCGGGCCGGGGATCCAGCCCCAGGTGCCGCGGAAGTTGGCCCAGCGGCCATAGTGGGAGACGGCGAAGCCCCAGGGGGCGTCGTCGACCCAGGTCCAGCCCCAGGGGTCGACCCAGGCCCAGTGGCCGTCGCGGTACGGTGCCCAGCCCACGGCGACGCGGCTCGGGTACCAGACATGGCCGTAGCTGGCATCAACGCGCCAGGTGCCGTTGGTGTCCAGATCCTGGTAGCCGACGACGTCGGGCGAGACATAACGCGCCGAGATCGAGCGGTCGTTGGCGCGGTCGCGTTCGTCGGACCAGCGGTCGAAGTCGTCGCGGCGCGACGGGCCGGCAAAGGCCTCGTCGCGCAGGCCGGTGCCTGTGAAGCGCTGCACCTGGGCCGCTTCGAGCAGGAACGATTCGCCCTCGCCGGTGACCTCGCCACGGCCTTCGCGCATGTCGATGGTGGTCGCGTTGCCTTCTGCGTCCACGTCGATGCGGTAGACCGCCGGTTCACGCAGCGTGAAGGCCAGATGCGGCGTGTCGACCTCGACCGACTGGTCGGGCTCGAGCCGTCGCACGTGCACGTACAGGCTGCCTTCGGTCAACTGCAGCTGGGTGATGTTGTCGTCGAGGTTCAGCACCGACACGGCGGTGCCGGCGTTCAGACGCAGCATCGCACCGCCGACCTGGATCTCGGCACGCGAGCCGGTTTCGGCCCACAGCCGGTCACCCGGCGACAGCGGCCGGTTCATGGTGGCCTGGCTCCAGCTGTCTTCACCGGCAGGCGAGAAGCTCACCGTGCCGCTGAGGTAACCCAGGCGGGCCACCCGGCCGGGGGGATCGGCGATCGCGTGGGTGCCGAAGGCCATCAGGGACAGGCCGGCAGCCAGCGCGAGTGCATGGCGGCGGAAGGGGAAATTCGGTGTACGCATGGTGTTCCTTCTCGTCTCGTGGGCCGGGCGATGCTTCGGCAAGGCGCCCGTTGACGATGAAGTATGGGAAGCGGTGCCCATGGCGGACAGCAGACGGGTGCTGCAGTTGATGTAGGCCGGGGCCTACGCCGGCATCGTTCTTGCGCTCCGACAACCACCCCGCACCGCTGTTCGCCAGCGCACGGACGAATCGGCCACCGCACCCTATACAGGAGGCATGCATCTGCAGACCCTGGACGACCCACCCCACAGCCTGACCTGGCGCGGGCGCTGGCTGAAACGCAAGGCCGGCTGGGCCCATGCCGGGCGCAGCCTGTGGCGCAAGCTGCGGGGCGGCGCCGCGCCGTCGGAAGTGGGGCCCGCCGTGGGCCGCTTCACAGAGGGCCACTTCGGCGGCGAGTCACCGCGCCGCTACATGCTCTACCGGCCGGCATCGCGCTCGCGCGGGCGGGCGCCGCTGCTGGTGCTCTTGCACGGCTGCCAGCAGGGAGCGGCCGATTTCGCCGCCGGTACCCGCATGAACGCCGCGGCCGAGGACCATGGCGTGGTGGTGCTCTACCCCGAGCAGGCGATCTCGGCCAACGTCATGCGCTGCTGGAACTGGTACGGCCTGCAGGACCGCTCCCACCATGGGGGTGACGCGGCCCTGATCGCGGCGATGACCCGGCAGGTCATCCTGGCGCACGACATCGATCCGCTGCGGGTCTACGTGGCTGGTATGTCGGCCGGAGGCGGCATGGCCGCGGTGCTGGCCCGCGACTATCCGCAGCTGTTCGCCGCGCTGGGCGTGCACTCGGGGGTCCCGGCGGGCCTGGCTCACGACGTGGTGTCGGCGATGCGCCTGATGGCCAGCGGGCCCGAGCAGGGTGCAGCCGATGCGGCGGACCTCGCCGCCGAGCGCGATGCCCGCAGCGCAGCCGTCGCCACCATCGTCTTCCATGGCGACGAGGACACGCTGGTCCACCCCGGCAATGGCGAGGCGATCCACCGCGCGCCGGGCCAGGCCCGCAGCGGCCGGCCGGCGATGCGCTCGGTGCGCGCCACCACGCTGCCGCGCGACGGGCAGCGTGGCTTCACCCGTACGGTGGACGTCGCCGCCGACGGCGTGACGCGCCGCGAGCTGTGGATCGTTCACGGGGCCGGCCACGCCTGGGCCGGTGGCAGCGCGGCCGAGCGGCACACCGACGCCAGCGGGCCCGACGCCTCGCGCGAGATGCTGCGCTTCTTCCTGCAGCATCGGCGCACTGGTTGAACGGCGCTGCCTCACCGGGCCGGTCCCCATGACGCTCGCCGAGTGGTCGGTCTTCATCGGGGTGCTGCTGGTGACCATGGTGCTGGCGGGCACCCTGCTGGGCCGGCTGCCGCTGAACAGCGCCATGATTTACCTCGGCCTGGGCTGGCTGCTGGGCCCGGACGGCATCGACGTGCTGCGCCCCGACCCCTTCGCCCACACGGCCATGCTGGAGCGCCTGGCCGAGGTGGGCCTGCTGATCTCGCTGTTCGCCGTCGGCCTGCGCCTGGGCGTGCCGCTGCGCGACGTGCGCTGGCGCCTGCCGCTGCGCCTGGCGTTCCTGTCGATGGCGGTGGTGGTGGCCGCGGTGGCGGTGATCGGGGTCGCCTGGCTGGGCCTGTCCTGGGGCGCGGCGGTGCTGCTGGGCGCCATCCTCGCGCCGACCGATCCGGTGCTGGCTTCGGACCTGCCGGCCGATGCCGGCTCGCACCCGGATCTTCTCGGCTTCAGCCTGGCCGGCGAGGGCGGCCTGAACGACGGCGCGGCGTTTCCCTTCGTGATGCTGGGCCTGGGCCTGATGGGGCTGCACGAGCTCGGGCCGGGGCTGGCGCGCTGGTGGGCCATCGACCTGGCCTGGGCCACCGCAGGCGGCGTGGCCATCGGCGCCCTGCTGGGGGCGGCCACCGGCCGGTTGGTGGTCTACCTGCGCAGCCGCCACGACGAGGCGGTGGGCCGCGACGAGTTCCTGGGCCTCGGGTTGCTGGCCATGGCCTACGGGCTGGCCCAGATCTGCCACGCGAGCGGCTTCCTGGCCGTCTTTGCCGCCGGCCTGGCCCTGCAGAGGGTGCGCGAACGGCCGCGCTCGCACACCCGGCCACTGGCCGCCGCCGCCAGCTCCGAGGGCCACTCCTACGAGACCCTGGCCACCCATTCGCACCACGCCAGCGCCACCATGCACGACTCGGTGCAGGCCTTCAACGCCCAGCTGGAGCGGCTGGCCGAGATGGCCCTGGTGCTGTTGGTCGGGGCCATGCTGGCCTACGCGCGGCCGTTGCCGGCGGTCTGGTGGTTCGTGCCGTTGCTGCTCGGCCTGTTGCGGCCGCTGTCGGTGCTGGCGGCGACCTGGGGCGAGCGGCTGTCGAGGCCGCAACGTGCCATGATCGGCTGGTTCGGCATCCGCGGCATCGGCTCGGTGTTCTACCTGCTGCTGGCCGTGCATGCCGGGCTCGATGGCCGCACCGCCGACACGCTGGTCACGCTCACGCTGTGGACCGTGGCCACCTCCATCGTCGCCCACGGGTTGACGGCGCAGCCGCTGATGCAACGCTACCTGGCCCGTCGCCGGCGGCAGCCAGCCAGGCAGGCCAAGACAACGGGGCCACCATGAAATCGCACGAAGAGATCGCCACCGAGCTGCTGCGCAAACCCTACGGCACACTGGACGCGCGGGCCCAGAAGGTGGCGCGCCACATGGCCGGGCGCCAGACGATCGCGCGCAACGTGGCGCAGGACAGCGGGCCTGGGCCCGATAGTGGCCAGCGTGCCGCCGACGCCGTGGCCCGCTTCGGTGGCTCCTGGACATTCGTCGGCCTGTTCGCCGCCACCATGCTGAGCTGGGTGGGCCTCAACGCCTGGCTGCTGGCGCAGCGTGGGACGACCTTCGACCCCTACCCCTACATCCTGCTGAACCTGTTCCTGTCGATGCTGGCGGCGATCCAGGCGCCGATCATCCTGATGTCGCAGAACCGCCAATCCGAGAAGGACCGGCTCAGCGCCGAGCACGACTACGAGGTCAACCTGAAGGCCGAGCTGGAGATCATGCTGTTGCACGACAAGCTCGACAGCCTGCGCCAGACCCAGTGGCAGGAGCTGATGGAGATGCAGAAGCATCAACTCGCGCTGCTGGCCGGCCTGCTGGAGCGGCAGGCAGAGGCGCCACGCCCATGAAAAAAGCCCGCGGATGCGGGCTTCAGGGGAGCATGGGGCCGATCAGGTCTTGCCGTACTTGACCTTGGCGGCCGTGGTGCAGCTGGCCTTGGTGTCGCCCGACATGGCGTCGCACTTCTCGATCGCCACCTTGTAGTCGGCGTCGAGCGTGGCCTGCACGGTGGCCTTGGCTGCGTCGCCCATCTGCATCGACATCTTGGCCTCGGCCAGCGACTTGCTCTCGGCCGCCTTGGCTTCCTGCACGCAGACATCCTTCACGTTGCCGGCCTTGTCGTCGCACTTCTCCTTGGCCACCGCGTAGGCGGATTCGGCCTTGGCCACCAGCACCTTGTTCTGGTCTTCCGCCTTGCCGCTCAGGTTGTACTCGATCTCGGCCAGACCGACCCTCTCGACCGCCTTGGCCGATTCGACACAGACGTCCTTGGTGTTGCCGGCCATCTTGTTGCAGGCGGCGTGGTCCATCTTGTAGTCGGCGGCAATGCGCGTCTTGGCCTGGCTGTATTCGGTCTTGGTCATGACCTGGGCCTGCGCCATCGGGAGGGCCAGGACCAGCAGGGCGGCCAGCGCGAGCGGGGCCTTCAGGGCGAACATCTTGTTCATGGGGTTCCTTCGGTTGTGTCGGGTCGAACGGGAGCGATCGACACGATGCAGGCAGTGTGGCCAGCCACCACGGCCGGCGCCAGCGGACGGCCACCCCATCTGCCGTAGGCCAAGCCCTACAACCGCCGCCTCCGGGCCCTTGTAGGAATCGTCCGTCAAGGCGCCGCCGCGCCGGCCGATGGTGCGCGGCGCGGTTCAGGCGCACACTGCGCCAGCGTTTCCCGCCATGCAGAGAGTTCAACCGCAGCGAAAGCAGTGCCGCCCATGCCCCGGCTCAAGACCTACATCGTCGAAGACAGCCCAGTGATCCGGGAGAACCTCATCGCCACGCTGGAGGAGCTCGTGCCGGTCGACGTGGTGGGCACGGCCGAAGACGAGTTCACCGCGGTGCAGTGGCTGAGCCGCGCCGAACAGCGGGTCGACCTGGTCATCATCGACATCTTCCTCAAGGGCGGCTCGGGCCTGGGCGTGCTGCGCGCCATTCACGGCCCGCCGCGATTCCGCATGGTCGTTCTGAGCAACTACGCCACCCCCGACATGCGCCGCAAGTGCCTGGAACTGGGGGCCGACCAGGTCTTCGACAAGTCGCATGACGTCGACGCACTGATCAGCTATTGCGGCCAACTGGCCGAGACGGGGCACAGCCTGAACGGGCACGACCCGGCGGCCTGATGTGCCCCCTACTGAATCAGCCCGTTCTTCAGCGCGTAGTAGGTGAGGTCGCTGTTGGAGGCGAGCTGGAGCTTCTCCATCACCCGGGTGCGGTAGGTGCTGACGGTCTTCACGCTGAGCGACATGCTCTCGGCCATCTGGCCGATCGCCTCGCCCCGGGCCAGGCGCAGGAACACCTGCAACTCGCGCTCGGACAGCAACTCGTGCGGCGGTTTGTCGCCGCTGCCGCCCGGCGCCAGGTTGTCGGCCAGCCGCTCGGCGATGCCGGCGGTGATGTACTTGCGCCCGCGCACGACCGTGCGGATCGCCTTGACGATCTCCTGCGGATCGCAGTCCTTGTTCAGGTAGCCGCTGGCACCCTGGCGCAGCAGCGTGATGGCGTAGTGCTCCTCGGGAAAGCCGCTCAGGATCAGCACCGGCAGATCGGGGGCCCGAGCCCGGATCCCGGCCAGCGCTTCGACCCCGCTCTGGCCCGGCATCGAGATGTCCAGCAGGATCACGTCGATCTCGCCCTGGCGAACGATGTCCAGCGCCTCGCGGCCGTTGGCCGCCTCGGCCACGACCTTGAAATCGACCTCGTCGGCGAAGAACTGGCGCAGGCCGGCCCGCACCATGGCGTGGTCGTCGACGATGGCGATGCGGATCATGAAGTGACCTCGTGCGGCACGCGACATCCTCCCACGTTTCGGGCCGGGGGGGTACGGTGAGTGCGATCGGGGGGGTGAACGACGACGCTGTCGTCACCGCGCTGGTGCTGCTGTTGTTCCTGCTTCTGCTGCTGTGGGCCCTGCTGCGCTACCGGCGCCAGACCCTGCTGCTGCAGGCCCGCCAGCTGGAGCTGCAGCGCCTGCTGCAGGTCGAGCACGACCGGCTGGAGATCGAGGTGGCGCAGCGCACGTCGCAACTCACCGGGCTGGCCCAGCGCCTGCAGACCGTTCGGGAGGACGAGCGCAACCGGCTGGCCCGTGACCTTCACGACGAACTCGGCTCGCTGCTCACCTCGGCCAAGCTCGACGCGGCCCGCATCCGCTCGCGCCTGGCGGCGGGCCAGGCGCCTGAGGCCCTGGAGCGCCTGGCCCACCTGGTGAGCACGCTGGACGGCGTCATCGCCCTGAAGCGCCGCATCACCGAGGACCTGCGCCCCTCCGCCCTCAGCCACCTCGGGCTGGTCGCCACGCTGGAGATCCTGGCACGTGAGTTCGGCGAGCGCTCGGGCGTGGTGGTGCATTGCGCGCTGCAGCCGGTGTCCCTGGCGCCCTCGTGCGAGCTGACCGCCTACCGGCTGGCGCAGGAGGCCGTCAACAACCTCAGCAAGTACGCCGCTGCACGCAACGTCTGGTTGAGCCTGGCACCGCAGGGCCGGCAGGTCGAGATCAGCGTGCGCGACGACGGCATCGGCTTCGACACCCGCACGCTGGACGCGTCGGCCAACGGCCTGGTTGGCATGCGCTACCGGGTCGAGGCCGAGGGCGGCACGCTGAGCGTGGTGTCCGCGCCGGGGCAGGGCACGCTGATCCGCGCGCTGCTGCCTCTGGCCGCCTGAAGTCGGCGCCGTCCTACAGCACCCTGCGTGGCCCCCTGACGGCCGCACGGCAGCGCGGCCGATGGCCGTGGGCCAGGCCCGCCGCGACACTCGATTCATCGAGGCGCTTCGGCGTCACCTCGGCACCCACCGGAGAACCCGCCATGCTGCACTACACCGTCGTCTTCCTCGTCATCGCCCTGATCGCCGCCCTGTTCGGCTTTGGTGGCATCGCAGCCGGCGCGGTCGGGATCGCCAAGATCCTGTTCGTCGTCTTCCTCGTGCTGGCCCTGGCCAGCTTCCTGTTCGGCCTGGTGCGCTAGCCCGATCGCTCCTCCCTCCACCACCCAAGGAACGCCATGATCGATCCCAAGCTCCCCGACACAGCCAGCCCGCTGGCCGATGCCTCCCACGCCCTGATGGACCGTGCCAGCGAGCAGGCCAGCGCGCTCGCGCAGCGCGGCATCGATGCCGTGCGGGACAGCTCCCGCATGATCCGCGGCCAGGCCCAACACGCCTCGGACAGCACCGTGAACTACATCCGCAACGAGCCCATCAAGGCCACCTTGATCGCGGCCGCCACCGGCGCGGCGCTGATGCTGTTGATCGGCCTGCTGACACGCCCGCACGAGCGCCGCTGACGCGGAGCCGCGATGCACCCGCTGCTGCACCTGATCGCCTCGCGCCCGCAGTGGCTGGCCGAGCACGGGCAGGCCTATGCCGAGTTGGCCGCCGAGGAGGCCGACAGCCTGGTGGGCAACTGGCGCCGCGGGGCCATGCTGGCCGCCGTGACGCTGGTGTCGGCGGCCGCCGCGGCCGTGCTGGCCGGCGTGGCGCTGATGCTCTGGGCGGTGGTTCCCGAAGCGCAGATCCAGGCGCCGTGGGCCCTGTGGCTGGTGCCGATGCCGGCCTTGGCGCTGGCTGGCTGCTGCCAATGGGCGCTATGGCGTGCCGAGCCGGCGCCGGCCTTCGCGGTGACGCGGCGCCAGTTTCAAGCCGATCTGGCGCTGCTGCGCGACATGGAGGCGCCGTGATGGAACCACCACGCTCCGCCACCGAATCCGCCACCGAACGGCTGATCCAGTCGCGTGAACGCCTGCGCGCCGCGTGGCAAGCACCGTCATCTCCCGGTGTGGCCGCGCTGGGCGGCGCATCGGCGGAAAGCTGGAAGACCCAGCTGGCGCGGCCGGCGCTGCGCTGGCTTCTCGAATCCGCGCGCACCGGCTGGGCCGATCACCCGCTTCGCATCGTCGGCATGGTGGCCGGGCCGGCCGCCGTTGGCGCGATACGCTTCGTGGCGCGCCGGCATCCGGTGGTGCTGATCGCCGGCCTGGCCGTCCTGGGGTTCTGGTTGGTACGCCGCGCGGGTCTGTTCAGCGCGGCACCCGCCATGCCGGTGGCGATCCCGGCGGCTGGCCTGCCGGATCAGGCCAGGTCGGGCCGTTCGACGAACGAATAGCCGGTGCGCAGCCGCTTCGCGCGGTACATCGCGGCGTCGGCGCCACGCAGCAAGGCCTCGGCAGTCGTGCCGTTGTCGGGGCAGGTGGCGATGCCGATGCTGGGGCTCACGCTCAGCGTCAGCAGGCCGACGCGCACCGGCGTGGCGACCGCGTCGAAGAGCTTGCAGGCCAGGTGCTGCAGCTGCTCGTGCGTCAGCGCACCGCACAGCAGGCAGGCGAACTCGTCGCCCCCCACGCGGCCGACCAGGTCACCGCCCCGCACCGCGCGCGCCAGGCGCGCGGCCACGATGCGCAGCAACTCATCGCCGGTGTCGTGTCCGTGGGTGTCGTTGATCGCCTTGAAGCCGTCCAGGTCCAGGTAGAGCACTGCCATCGCGTGGTCGGTGCCTGCCTGCAGGGCACTGCACAGGTGCTGGTGGAAGTGGCGCTGGTTGGGCAGCTGGGTCAGGGCGTCGTGCAGCGCCAGATGGCGCGCATACCGCTCGCCGGCCTGCGTGCCTGCCAGCTCGGCACCTGCACGCACGAGGGCAGCCTGGGTGTCGCGCAAATCGCGTTCGAGCTGCAGGCTGCGCCCGAACGCATGCACCAGTGTGGCGTGCAGCTGGTCCAGCGCGGTGGCGCACTCGAGCACGCCACCTTGCACCTGGGCCTGCACATCGCTCACCGGCAAACCCGATGCGGTGACCCAGCCCTGCCCGGCGAGCTGGCGCAGCCGGGTCTTCACGGCCAGCAGCAGGTCGCCACAGTCGCCAATGGCCACGTCGGCTGCAGGCAAGGCGGCAGCCGGGCGCGTCAACAGGTTCAGCGGCGGGCCGAGCTGGGGAGCCTGCGGCCGTTCGCGCACGACCGGCGCCGCGACCGAGGGGCCGTGGTCAACGCCGTTCGTGGCGCCTGGCGTGACACCATTCGTCAGGCCATCGCCGGCACGGTGATTCGGGCTCGGGGGTGGGGTGTCCGTTCTCAGCATCGCGGCGGCTCCGGGGTGGGGCAGGGGCAGAAGGTGCCAGAGGGTCACGACGTTGGGGTGGACTTCGGGGGCCGCTCGCTGGCCGCGCCAGGCGTGGCGGGCATCGAGGTCGCGACCTGCCCCGGTGGCGGCGAGCCTTCTGCGGTGAAATCCGCCTTCTGCTGCGCCAGCGTCTTGGGCGGGCGGTCCCGCTGGGGCCGAGGTCCGGGCTTCTTCATGGGTTCAACCGATCCTGCGGCGCCGCGCCACGAAGCCCATCGCGGCGATGCCGACCAGCCACATCGCGTAGGTCCCCGGCTCGGGGATCGGTGAGGTCTGGATCCAGCTCTGCAGACCGTCCGACGTGTCGAAGCGAATGTCCTGCGGCGGCAGCGTGGTCTGCCAGGGCTGCGCCGCGGCCGACTGGGCTTCGAAACTGTCCTCGGCCACCATCGTGGCCTGGGCCGATGCGGTCTGGGCGATCAAGGTGAGCGCCGCCACCGACACCACCCTGCCCAGGTGGCGGGCAACGTCCGTGCGGCAGGCCGTTTCGGGGGAACGAGGGGTGAGACAGGTGTGCATGGTTGGCTTTCGTTGGAGGTTTCGTTTTTAACGCCGGCGCCCAGCGCGGTCGGTGCGCCAGCGCACGCAATGCGGGCCGATGTGTGGGTGCCACGGTCACGCCGATGTCACAGCCAGTAAGCCCACAGGCCGCTGAACCATTCCTTCACCCGCGGCGCCGGCCCACGCTGGTTCCACGCGTCCAGCTGCACTTCGTCCGAGGCCGCCAGGTCACGGTCGAACATGGCCTGAACCTGGGCGCCGAACTCGCCGCCCAGCACCACCGCGTCGAGCTCGTGGTTGTGCAGGAAGCTGCGCCAGTCGAGGTTGGTCGATCCCACGGTGGCCCAGACGCCGTCGACCAGCGCGGTCTTGGCATGCAGGATCGCGCCGCGCCGCTCGAAGATGCGCACCCCGGCGCTCAGCAGCCGGCCGTAGTGGCCGTGGCCGGCATGCAGCACCAGCCAGGAGTCCGTCTGCCCCGGCAGGATCAGGCGCACCGCCACGCCGCGTCGGGCGGCGGCTTCCAGGGCATCCAGCAGGCGGGGCTCGGGTGCGAAGTAGGCGTTGGTGATCTGCACGCTGGTCTCGGCGTTGTCGATGGCCGACAGCAAGGTGGCGTGGATCAGGCTGTAAGCCTCCTCGGGCGAGCTGCCGATGGCCCGTACCACCAGCCGCCCGGCGGCCTCGGGCGGCGGGAACCAGGCCCGTTCGGCGAGTGCCGGCCCGTGCTGCGATGCCCAGGCGGCGAGGAACAGCTTCTGCAGCTCGCCGACCACCGGGCCACGCAGGCGCAGATCGGTGTCGCGCCAGGTCGGCCCGCTGGCGGCGCTGCGGCGGGCGCCGGTCTTGAAGGAGCCGCTCGAGTACACGCTGCTGATGTTGATGCCGCCCAGGAAGGCGACCCGGCCGTCGACCACCAGCAGCTTGCGGTGGTCGCGCTGGTTCAGCTCCCAGTCCTTGCGCGCCGCCAGCGGGTTGAGCGGGTTGAATTCGAGCACCTTCACCCCGTGGGCCACGAGGTTCTCGAAGAACGCGGCTGGTGTGTTGAAGGTGCCGGCGCTGTCGCGCAGCACGGCGACCTCCACGCCTTCGCGTTGCTTGTCGATCAGGGCCTGGGAAAAGCGCCGGCCGACCTCGTCGTCATCCAGGATGTAGGTCTCCAGGTGGATGTGGTCGCGGGCCGACTGGATGGCATCGAACATCGCCTGGTAGGTGGCCGGGCCGTCCTGCAACAGCAGCACCTCGTTGCCGGTGGTCAGCGGGCTGCCGACCAGCGCCTCCTCGATGGCCAGGTGGCGATCCAGCGCGTTGGCGTCGGGGCGCCGCCCGCGCAGGCCGGCCACCACGGCCTGGCTCTGGGCCACGCTCAAGGGGCCGCGGGCGCCCTCCAGCCGGACCACCTGGCCTCGTGGCCGCGCCAGGTCGGGCACCAGGCTTGGGATGCCGGCGCAACCGGCTGTCAACAGGCAGCCGGCCATGAGCACGCAGGCGGCCCAGGCGATGATCAGCCGATGCCGCATGGGTCGCCCTCGGTCCCTTCAGCGCGTGGCGCTGACCCGCCAGATGGTGTTGCCCACGTCGTCGGCCACCAGCAGCGCGCCCTGGCGATCGATGGCCACGCCCACCGGCCGGCCCTGGGCGCGGCCCTCGGCGTCAAGGAAACCCGTGAGCACCTCGACCGGCGGCGCGCCGGTGGGGCGGCCTTCGGCGAAGGGCACGAAGACCACCTGGTAGCCACTGGGGGGCCTGCGGTTCCACGAGCCGTGCTGGCCAATGAACATGCCTTCGGCGAAGACCGGCGGCAAGCGCGAGCCGGCCGACCAGGCCAGGCCCAAGGACGCTGTGTGCGGGCCCAGCGCGTAGTCTGGCAGGCTGGCCTGGGCCACCAGGTCGGGCCGCGGCGGCTGCACGCGGTGGTCGACATGGGCACCGAAGTAGCTGTGCGGCCAGCCGAAGGACGCGCCGTCGCGCAGCGAGGTGAGGTAATCGGGCACCAAGTCGCTGCCGATGTCGTCGCGCTCGTTGACCACCACCCACAGCGTGCCGCTGCGTGACTCCCAGGCCAGCCCGTTCGGGTTGCGCAGGCCGGTGGCGAACGGCCGGTGCGCACCGGTGACTGGGTCGACCTGCCAGACCGCCGCTCGGCCGGCCTCCGCCGACAGGCCGCGCTCGCCGACGTTGCTGTTGGAGCCGACGCTCACGTAGAGCGTTCGGCCATCCGGGCTGGCGATCAGGTTCTTGGTCCAGTGGTGGTTGATCGGGCCGCCGGGCAGTGCCAGCAGCTCGACACCGGGCGCCGTGATGCGGGTGTCGCCGGTGGCATAGGGGAAGCGCAGCACGGCGTCGGTGTTGGCCACATACAGCACCGAGCCCACCAAGGCCATGCCGAAGGGTGAGTTCAAGCCCGCCAAGAGCACGCTGCGCAAGTCGGTCACACCATCGCCGTCGGTGTCGCGCAGCAGCGTGATGCGGTTGGCACTCGGCACGGCGGCACCGGCACGCCGCATCATCAGCCCCATGAACCAGCCACGCAGCCCACGGGCGTCGTCTGGCTTGGGTGGGGCGTTCGTTTCGGCGACCAGCACATCGCCATTGGGCAGCACATGCAGCCAGCGCGGGTGGTCGAGGCCGGTGGCGAACGCCGCCACGCGGGTGCCTGCGGCAGCGGTGGGTGTGGCGCCTGCCGGCCAGCCCACCGCTGGCGCGATGTTCACCGTCGGGATCAGGCTGGGGCGGGGCGCGGGCAGGGCCGGCGACGGGCCGGTGCCGGCCGCCACGGTCAATGCCGCCGTGTCGCCGCAGGCGGCCAGGCACAGGCCCAGCGCCGTGGCGAGCGCCCAGCCCCAGGCCCGGCGCGCCCGCATGTTCAGATTCGTCCGAGGACCAGCAGCACGATGACGATCAGCAGCAGCAGTCCGACGCCTCCGCTCGGGCCGTAGCCCCAGGACGAACTGTGCGCCCAGGTCGGCATCACGCCGACCAGCATCAAGATCAGAACGATCAACAGGATCATGCCCAGGCTCATGGTGTGCTCCTTTAGGTGGCGGTTGGGTTCAGTTGCTCGGGGCCGAAGCGGCCGGCGGCACGACGATCACCGTGGTGCCTTCGCCGGGCTGGCCGGTGGTGCCCTTGGCGCCCTCGGTGCCGGTGGCACCTTGAGTGCCTGTGGCACCCGTGGCACCTTCAGTGCCGGTGGCACCGGTGGCGCCCGTGGGGCCGGGAACGGCCACGGGGACGACGACCGGGGTGTTGCGTTCGCAGGCCGTCAGGCCGGCTGCGCCGAGCATCGAGAGCAGGAGGAGGGTGGTTTTCATCGGAATCCTTGGTGGTGGTAGAGGGGTGGGCGGTTCACTGCGGCGTGGGGTGGTTGCCCTGCTTGTCGTACTTGTTGGGCACACCATCGCCGTCGCGGTCCTTGTCCCGGCGGTTCGGGATGCCGTCGCGGTCGCGGTCGTTGCGGCCCCAGCCGCCGCGATCGAAATGCCATTTGCCGTCACGCTGTACCCAGCGCGGCTCCCAGTAGGCGTAGCCGGACCGGGCGGGCATCCAGCTGCCGTTCATCCAGACATGCTTGCCACCGCTCCAGTTCCAGTAGCCGGGGGCCCAGATGAAGCCGACGCGGGGCGCCGGCACGGCCACCACCAGCGGTGCCGGCGGTGCGATGTCGATCGACACGCCCCAACGCACGGCGGCCTGCGCGGGCAGGGCGATCGCTGCCGTGGCGATCGCGGCACTCAAGATCAAGGTTCTGTACATGGCGGGCTCCTGTTTTGGCCTGGTGTTCGCCGGGATGTTGGGCCGGCTTGGGCACCGCGTCGGTGCGCTGGCGAACACGCCGCGCTGGTCAGCAGGTGGCGATGTAGAGGTCGGCCTGGGCGGCCAGCACCACCTCGGGGAAGGCCGTCTCCAGCAGGTCGACCGGGCGCCGGCCTTGCAGCCAGGCATTGGGCTCGGCGAACCAGACCGCGAGTTCCCAGCCATCGAAGGCTTTGCCCAGGTCGGCCAGCACCCAGCGAACCTCGGGGCGCACGCTCAGGTCGTGCAGGTCGAACTGGAACATCGGCAGCCAGAAGGTGTCGTTCCAGGCGAAGCTGAACAGCTCGCCGGCCACGATGGCGCGGTTCAGGCTCAGGTAGTCGCCCTGGCCCTTGTGGCTGGCCCACGCGGCGATCTCGTCGCCGCGTGCCACGCCGCCCGTCGAGCGGTAGGCGGCCCGCAGCGCGACGAAGGCGCTGTCGCCGAGCGGCTGGGCAAAGCGGTCGTGACCTGGCGCAGGAATCCGCCCGAAGCGTGGGTGTGTGGTGAAACGCGGGCTGTGTTCAGCGGCGCCAGTTCGGGACAGGCTCATGGTCATGGTGGGGCTCCTGCTTGCAGGATCGCCGGCCACTTGGGGGGCGTCGGTGCGTTGCCGCACGTTGTGGACCGATTTCGCGCCGGCCTTGTTCTGTCTGCCAGCGAACAGACGCGCCGCTGCCGCCGGGCTAGGCTGGTATCCCGTACTCGGCACTGGAGCCCACCATCGCCACCTACCGCATTGCCACCTTCGTGGGCAGCCTGCGCGCCGAATCGCTGAACCGGCGCCTGGCCCACGCCATCGGGCGCCTGGCGCCTGCCGAACTGGCTTTCGAGCTGGTGGAGATCGGCGACCTGCCGCTCTACAACCAGGACGACGATGCCAACCAGGCGGCGCCGGTCAAACGCGTGAAGGCGCGGCTGGCCGCCTGCCAGGGCGTGCTGTTCGTGACGCCCGAATACAACCGCTCGATGCCCGGCGTGCTGAAGAACGCCATCGACCATGCGTCACGACCCTATGGCCAGAGCGCCTGGGCGGGCAAGCCGGCGGCCGTCGTCGGCGTGTCGCCCGGCGCCATCGGCACGGCGCTCGCGCAACAGCACCTGCGCAGCGTGCTGGCCTACCTCGACATGCCCACCCTGGGCCAGCCCGAGACCTTCATCCAGGCCAAGGACGAGCTGTTCGACGCCGATGGCCACTTCGGCGCCGCCTCCACCAAGTTCATGCAGGCCTGGATGGATGCCTACGCGGCCTGGGTCAAGCAGCATGCTGCCTGACGCCGATCTGGCGTGGAGGGCCGCCTGATGGGTGTGGCCCGGATGTCGCACCACCCGACAAGGCGCGTGCCGGCCAGCTCGCTGCGGCGGCATGCCGAACACCACCGCACCGACCGCATCGGCTGGCTGCGCGCTGCGGTGCTGGGTGCCAACGACGGCATCGTTTCGACAGCCAGCCTGCTGGTGGGCGTGGCGGCGGCCAGCGCCAGCCCGGGCAACATGCTGGTCACCGGCGTGGCTGGCCTGGTGGCCGGGGCGATGTCGATGGCCGCCGGCGAGTACGTGTCGGTCCACTCGCAGGCCGACACCGAGGCGGCCGACCTGGCGCGTGAGCGCGCCGAGCTCGAAGCCGACCCGGTGTCCGAGACGCGCGAACTGACGGCGATCTACGTGGCCCGCGGCCTCGATGCAGAGCTGGCCGGCCAGGTGGCGGTGCAATTGATGAACCACGACGCACTGGACGCCCATGCGCGCGACGAACTCGGCATCGTTCCGACCTTGAGCGCTCGGCCGCTGCAGGCGGCCCTGGCCTCGGCCGCGACCTTCGCCGCGGGCGCCTTGCTGCCGCTGGCAGTGGCGGCGCTGGCGCCGGCGCAGGGCCTGGCGGGCTCGATCGCGGCGGCCTCGCTGGCCTGCCTGCTGGGGCTGGGCGCACTGGCGGCCCGGGTGGGCGGCGCGCCGGCCTGGCGTGGCGCCGCGCGGGTGGGCTTCTGGGGGGCGCTGGCGATGGCCATCACCTGGGCGGTCGGCAGCCTGGTGGGTGCCGCGATCTGAGCCGGTCGAACACCGCACGATCCCCGTCGCCGCCCGCCTCCGTGCTGGTCCCGGCGCCCCGGGCGGTATGCTCAGACACATGGCATCGATGTTGCATCGTCGAGCCTGTCCGAGTGACATGCCGGGGGGGGAGCGATGAATTTCAGTCTCATGCTGCAACGCGCGGCGTTCGTGGGGGTTTGCAGCGTGGCCTGGTCCGCGCAGGCGGCCGCACCGGTCTACCGGGTGGTCGATCTGGGCACGCTGCCGGGCGCCACGCAGTGCTCCACGGCGGCGATCTCCGATGCCGGCCATGTGGTGGGGCGCTGCACGCGCCTGGCTGACGAGTACTTCAATCCCGAGACGTCCTACATCTGGCACGCCGACACCGGCATGCAGGAGCTGGCCACGCCAGGCTTCGACATCGATGCACGGGGGGTCAACAGCGACGGTGCGGTCGTGGGTTACAAATACAACTGGGTGCGGATCCCGAACGGGGGCGGCAAGTCCTACCAGGCCGGCCGGCCCTTCCTCTGGACGGCCGCGCAGGGGTTCGTCGACATCCCCGTTCCCGGTGAATGCGGCGAGGGCGCTGCCCAGGCCATCAACGACGCCGGGCAGGTGGTGGGCTACGCCGAAATGATGAACTGCGACCGTCGGAAGGCCCCGCACGAGCGCCACGCGTTCCTGTGGTCCGCCAGCGAGGGTCTGGTGGATCTGAACACCGGGCTGCACAAGAAAATCGACGCCACCCCCACCGACATCAACAACCGCAACCAGGTGGCCGCGTTCTATCGCCTCGACGAGACGTTCATCCGTTACTTCGCCACCCGGGCGGATCTCGAAACCGGCCATCAGCTGCCCTTGCCCGGCCCGCAGGGAGACGGCCACGCGACCATCGCGTACGCCGTGAACGACTGGGGCGATGTGGTGGGCTACAGCCAGAAGGGGACGGGACCCGCCGAGTTGACCCGCGCGGTGCTGTGGTCGGAGACCCTGGGCGTGATCAACCTGCACACCAACCAGGGTCAGGGGCGGCGGACCACGTTCTCGATTGCTCGCGGCATCAACAACCAACGGGAGATCGTGGGGACCATCACCCAAGGTCTGCCCCTGGGCGGGTTCTACTGGTCGGCCGGCACCGGAACGGTCCACATCGCCGACCTGATCGATCCGGCCGACCCGCTGCGAGACGCGATGCGGAATGCGCAACCCCAGCCGTACGCGATCAACCACAGTGGGCAGGTGGTCCTGAGCGCCATGCGAGGGGCGATGCTGACACCGCATGCCTACATGCTGACGCCTGTCGGGGCCGCGGGCCGCTGAGGTGAGCGGCCGGTGCCGGGTTCAGGGCATCTGCTCCGAGTAGGTCAGCCTGTCGGTGGCGTAGCAGCTGCAGGCGGCCGCTTCCAGCCCGGGCCGGTCCAGCACGGTCAGCTCGCCCCGGTGGTAGGCGATCAGCCCACCGCGCTGCAGATCGCCGGCCGCCACCGTGATGCCGACCCGGCGCACGCCCAGCATGTAGGCCAGGAACTCGTGGGTCACGTGGAAGGTGTCGGCATGCGCGCGGTCCTGGCTCATCAGCAGCCAACGCGCGAGCCGCTGGCCGATCAGGTGGAAGCGCAGGCAGGCCGCGCTCGAGGTGAGCTGGGCCATCAGCACGTAGAGGTAGCGGTCCAGCGCATGCTGCAGTGCGGCGCTGTGGGCCAGTTCTCGCTTGAACGGGGCCGCCGCGATGCGCCAGGCGCTGCCGGGGCCTTGCACCAGCGCACGCAGCGGCAATTTCGGCACGCCCAGCACCAAGGGTGCCCCCAGCATGCCTTCTCGGCCCACCATGCCCACCTCCAGGCCGGGGTGCCCCTCGATCTGCGCCACCAGCGAGATGAAGCCGTCGATCGGGAAGTAGACGAAACGCAGCGGCTGACCCGGTTCGCACAGTACCTCGGTGAGCACCAGGTCGACCTGGCTGCACTGGGCCAGCAGGCGTTCGCTGTCCTTGCGGGGCAGGGATTGGATCAGCTGGTTCTCGGCATTGGGCACGGGCGCCTTGTGGCAGGGTGGGGACCTGAGTCTGCGCAGATTCGGCGCCGCATCACCGTCTGCCACCGCACTTAAGGTGGGCGGCGGGGTCTGCGCGGACGTCAGCTGGCCTGGCGGGCCGGCAGCAGGCGGTCGTATTCCTTCTTGACCACCGCATAACACTCGCAGGTGCGCTCCTCCAGCCCTGGGCGGTCCAGCACGGTGATGTGGCCGCGCGCATAGCGGATCAGGCCGTTCTTCTGCAGTTTCAGCGCGGCCTCGGTGACGCCCTCGCGGCGCACACCCAGCATGTTGGCGATCAGTTCCTGGGTCATGACCAGGTCGTTGCCCTGCAGCCGGTCCAGGCTCAGCAGCAGCCAGCGGCAGAGTTGCTGGTCCAGCGAATGGTGGCGGTTGCAGACAGCCGTCTGGGCCATCTGGGTGATCAGCGCCTGCGTGTAGCGCAGCAGCAGGTGCATCACCGGGCCGGCACGGTCGAACTCCGCTTTCATCGTGGCCGAGTGCAGCCGGAAGCCCAGGCCGGCACTCTGCACCACCGCGCGGCTGGGCGTTGAGCCGCCGCCCATGAACAGGGCCACCCCGACCAGGCCTTCGTTGCCGACCACGGCGATCTCCGCCGAGGCGCCGTCTTCCATCACGTACAGCAGCGAGACGATGGCGGTGGTGGGGAAATAGACGTGGCCGAGCGTGCGCCCCGACTCGTAGATGACCTGGCCGAGCTTGAGCTCCACCGCTTCGAGTTGCGGCAGCCAACGCGCCCATTCGGCCTCTGGGAGCGCGGCGAGCAGGTGGTTCTGATGGGCGTCGGACGTGGGGGGCATCGATGGGCGGCGTGATGACCAGACAGCGCGCCAAGACGCGGGACATGCGGCGGAGTTGCCGTGCGCTCACTGTAGAGGATTCAGCGTACTCCCTATGTTCGTTGTCGAACAGAGCGAATGGGGTGTTTCCGATAGGTTCAGGCTGAAGCCGGCTCGCCGTACCAGCCCGGTGCGGGCGCGGCTCGCAGCAAGGAGATGCATGGGTCTGCTTTCGATGGAGCACGGCAAGTGGGCCTACCGCGCGGATTTTGCGCTCTACGGCGCCGCGGTGCTCGTGCTCGGCGCCTTCCTCGGCCTCGGGTTCCCGCAGGAGAGCGGCGTGGCGATAGCCGGCTACACGCTGGCGGGGGCTGGCACCTGGACGGCTCTCGAATACCTGCTGCACCGGTTCGTGCTGCACGGCCTGCCGCCCTTCCGGGCCTGGCACGCCGAACACCACGCCCGGCCGACCGCGCTGATCTGCGCCCCCACCCTGCTCAGCGGCACGCTGATCGCCAGCCTGGTGTTCCTGCCCGCCTGGGCGGTGGGTGGCCTGTGGCGGGCCTGTGGGGTCACCCTGGGCGTATTGGCAGGCTATCTGGCCTACGCCATGACGCACCACGCCATGCACCACGGCCGCACCAGCGCGCCCTGGGTGCGGCAGCGCAGGCGCTGGCATGCGCGGCACCACCACGCAGCGGTGCCGGCCTGCTACGGCGTGACCAGCGCGTTCTGGGACCACGTCTTCGGCACCGCGGTCGCGACACGCGAGCACTGACCGCGCGGCGACCCGCGCCCGATGGTTTGCCACCGCACAGACCCAAGCGCCGCATCGGCCTACAACCCATTTCAAACCGCGAACCCGCACTACGCAACCAAGGATCTCTCATGAACACGCCCCCCACCGCACGCCGCACCCTGCGCCTCCTGGGGCTGGCCGGGCTCAGCGCCATGGCCGTCACGCCTGTGCTTGCCCAGGACAGCTACCCCTATGTCGGCCTGTCGCTCGGCCGCGCGACCGCCCGCATCGACGAGGGCCGCATCACCAGCAGCCTGATCGGCCCGGGCCTGAGCATCTCCTCGTTGCAGCGAGACGACACCGGCATGGGCTACAAGGTGTTCGGTGGTTACCAGATGAACCGCAACTTCGCGTTGGAGGCCGGCTACTTCAATCTCGGCAAGACCAGCTTCCAGGCCACCACGCTGCCGCTGGGCACGCTCGACGGTGAACTGAAGTTCGAAGGCATCAACCTGGATCTGGTCGGCACGGTGGGCATCACCGAGCGCCTGTCGGGCATCGGCCGGGTCGGCGCCCAGTACGCCCGAACGCGCGACAGCTTCAGCGGCACCGGCGCGGTGCTGGTGACCAACCCGAACCCCGGCAAGAACGAGACCAACCTGAAGTACGGCCTGGGCCTGCAATATGCCTTCAGCCCCTCCTTCATGGTGCGTGCCGAGGCCGAAAGCTACCGCGTGAACGATGCGGTGGGTCGCCACGGCGACGTGGCGATGTACTCGGTCGGCCTGGTGTTCCCGTTCGGCCGCGCCGCCGAACCGCGCGCCCAGGCCCCGGCACCCTATGTGGCGATGGCGCCGGCCCCGGCCCCGCCCCCGCCCCCGGTGGTGGCGCCCGCACCGCCCCCACCGCCGGCGGTGGTTGCACCCCCGGTACGCCGACGGGTGAGCTTCGAGGCCGAATCGCTGTTTGGCTTCGACAAGACCGCCTTGCAGCCTGCCGGCAAGGCCGCCCTCGACAACTTCGCCCGCGAACTGCAGGGCACGCAGTTCGACGTCGTCAGCGTCGAAGGCCACACCGACCGCCTGGGAAGCACCGCCTACAACGAGGCCCTCTCGCAGCAGCGTGCCGAGGCTGTCAAGGCCTACCTGGTCAGCGACGGCAAGGTCGATGCGGCCAAGGTCTCCGCGGTCGGCCTGGGCGAAGGTTCGCCGATGACCCAGGTGGACGCCTGCAAGGGCAACGCCCCCAGCGCCAAGCTGATCGCGTGCCTGCAGCCGGATCGGCGCGTCGAGATCGAAGTGGTTGGCACCCGCTGACCGTTGAAATCCGCTGTCATGTTTGTAATGGGAGCCCCTGATGATGACCAAGCCTGCGACTGGGCCCTCGTGGAACACGTCCTCCTTCGGTGATGCCACCGACACCTCGCCGCTCGAGCTGAACGAGCTCGGCGATCACCTCAGCCACTGCCGCGGCCTGCACGGCCGGCTGTTCGCCCTGCAGTGCGGCGCGGAGGCTGTGCGGAGCTTCGTGGCGGCACGCCTGGTCACCTCCACCTTCGTGGTGGTGACGCTGGCGGGCGCCGTCTTGTGGTGGGTGTGACGCCGGGCTGGCGGGGTCTGCTGCCCGAAGCCTCGCCGGCCCTGCTGGACATTCTCGACGACGAGCAAGGCGCCCTGGAGCCGCCGATCCGCTCCGAGATCTTCGGCCCGCAGCGCTTTGCCGAGCACGGCCGCAGCCTGGCCGAAACGCATGCCGCCGCGCGGGCACCGTGGCGGGCCGGCACCTTCTTCCCGCGGCTGCGCAGCAACATCCGCACGCTGCGGGTGGCGCACCACTACATCGGCACCCAGGCGGCCACCGGCTACGACGTGAGCCCGGCGGCCGAGTGGCTGCTCGACAACTTCCACCTCATCGAGGCGCAGCTCAAGGAGATCCACGAAGGCCTGCCGCGCAGCTACTTCCGCACGCTGCCGGTGCTGCAGGGCGAGCCGCTGGCGGGCCTGCCGCGTGTCTACGGCGTGGCCTGGGCTTTCGTGGCACACACCGACGGCGCCTTCGACGAGGACCTGCTGGTGCAGTTCCTGTGCGCCTACCTGTCGGTGCGGGAGCTCAACCTCAGCGAGATGTGGGCCCTGCCCACCACGCTGCGGGTGGTGCTGATCGAGAACCTGCGCCGCCTGGCCGAGCGGGTGGCGGTGCAAAAGGCGGCCCGCGAGGTGGCCAACCTGTGCTGCGACCGGATGCATGCCTGGAGCTTGCCGATGCTCGACGAGGTGCTCTTCCGGCTCCGGCGGCGCGGTGCGGCCGCCGAGTTCCTGGCCCAGGTGGCGCAGCGCCTGCAGGACGGCGTCACCGAGCCCGAGCCGGCCCTGGCCGCCTGGCTGGCCGCCGCGCTGCCGGATCCGGCGGCTGCGCGCACCCAGCACAGCGCCAATCAGACGGCCGACAACCTCAGCGTCAGCAACGCCGTGACCTCGCTGCGTGCCATCGGCGATGCCGATTGGCCCGACATCGTCGCCCGCACCAGCACGCTGATGCGCCTGATGCTCACCGCGCCGGTGTTCGAAGCCGAGCAGGCCGGCACACGAGACCAGACTCTGCACGGCATCGAGCGCCTGGCCTTGCGCAGCGGCCGCAGCGAACGCGAGGTTGCGCAAGCCTTGCTCGACCTGATGCATGCCGCCAGCGAACCCGACAGCCCGCGCGCCGTGGCCAGCCACTGGTTGCGGGGCGCGGGCCGGCCGGCGCTGGCGCATGCGCTCCGGCTCGACGAACGGCTGGCCTGGGCGGCCGGGGCCTGGGTCCGGCGCCTGGCCTGGCCCGCCTATGCCGGTGCGGTGTGGCTGGGCAGCGTCGGCGGCGTGGCCTGGCTGATGCGCTCGCATGCCGCCGGGCTGGCCAACGGCGGCGACGCCGCCGTGCTGCTCGCGCTGGGGGCGCTGCTGATGCTGTTCCCGCTGTCGGAGACCGTGGTCGCGGTGATCAACCGCCTGATCAGCGAGTCGGCGCGGCCGCTGCATCGGCCGCGCCTCGCGCTGGCCGGCGGCATCCCGCCCGAACACCGGGTGTTGGTGGTCGTCCCGGCCCTGCTCACCGACGCCGCGTCGATCGCGGCGCTCGCGCGCCGACTGCTGCTGCACCACCTCGCCAACCCGGAGCGCCATGCCCAGTTCGCGCTGCTCAGCGACGGCATTGATGCCGACACCGCGGTGCTGCCCGGCGACGCCGACCTGCTGGCCAGTGCCGTCGAGCAGATCCGGGTGCTGAACGCCAACCACCCGGAGGCCGCCGGCTCGCCGCCGCGCTTCATCCTGCTGCACCGCGAGCGCCGGTTCTGCGAGAGCGAACAGCGCTGGATCGGCTGGGAGCGCAAGCGCGGCAAGCTGGAGCTGCTGGTGGCCGCGCTGGCCAGCGGCGATGCGTCGGCCTTCCTGGATCTCGGCGAGGCCTCGCGCATCGCGCCCGACACGCCCTACATCGTCACCCTCGACAGCGACACCCAGCTCCCGCCGGGCCGGCTGAGGGAGCTGGTGGGCGTGGCCGCGCACCCGCACAACCAGCCGCGCCTGAGCGCCGACGGCCGCCGCGTGGTGGGCGGCTACGGCATCCTGCAGCCGCGCATCGTCACGCCGCTGCCGGGGCGCGGCGAGGTCACCGGCTTCCACTGGCTGTTCTCCGGCCAGTGCGGCATCGACCCCTACAGCGTGGCCACCTCGGAGATCTACCAGGACGTCTTCGGCGAGGGCAGCTTCACCGGCAAGGGCTTGCTGAACGTGCGGGCGGTGAACGCGGTGCTCGGCGGCCGCCTGCCCGAGGGCCGGGTGCTGAGCCACGACCTGCTGGAGGGCTCGCTGGCGCGCTGCGCGGCGGTGACCGACATCACGGTGATCGAGGAGGCGCCGTTCCATGCCGACGTGGCGGCCTCGCGGGTGCACCGCTGGACGCGCGGCGACTGGCAGCTGCTGCCGTTCCTGTTCCAGCCGCGTCGGTTCCCTTTGAAAGGCGTCAACCGCTGGAAGATGGCCGACAACCTGCGCCGTTCGCTGGTCGCGCCGATGTCGCTCGGGCTGCTGCTGCTGGCGCTCGGCGGCGCGGTGGTGTCACCGGCGACGGCGCTGTGGCTGGTGCTGGCGGCCTACACCGCCGGGCCGCTGATGGGCGCGCTGTCGGGCTTCTGGCCGCACCGCAGCGACGTGGCGAAGCGGCACTTCTTCGCCCATGCCGCCACCGACCTCGCGCGTGCCCTGTGCGGCGGGGCCTGGCATCTCGCGCTGCTGCTGCAACAGGCCCTGGCGGCGCTCGACGCCATCGCCCGCGCGCTCTGGCGCCTGGCCGTCAGCCGCCGCCACCTGCTGCAGTGGACCACCGCCTCGGCGGCACAGGCCGCGATGCGGCCCGGCCTGGGCGCCTCGCTGCGCCGGCATGCGGTGGTGCCCCTGGTGGCGCTGGGGCTGCTGAACCTGCTGCTGCTGGCGGGGTCGCCGCACCTGCTGCTGGCCGTGGGCCTGTGCGCCCTCTGGGCCGCGACCCCGTTGTGGACCTGGTGGGCCAGCCGCCTGCCCGCCGGCCCGCTCGGCGCGGCGCTGTCGTTCCAGGACCAGGCCTACCTGGAGGGTGTTGCGCGCGACACCTGGCGGCTGTTCGAGCGCTGCGTCGGCGCCGAGGACCACCACCTGCCGCCGGACAACCTGCAGACCCTGCCGCACGATATGGTGGCCCACCGCACCTCGCCCACCAACATCGGCCTGTACCTGCTCAGCACCGCCTGCGCCAAGCAGTTCGGCTGGATCGAGCTGCCGGAGCTGCTGGCCCGGCTGGAGGCCACGCTGGCCACGCTGGGCATGCTGCAGCGGCACCGTGGCCACTTCCTCAACTGGTACGACACCGAGACCACGGCCCCGCTGCTGCCGATGTATGTCTCCACGGTGGACAGCGGCAACCTCAGCGGCCACCTGATCGCCGTGGCCCAGGCCTGCATGGAATGGGCGCCGGAGGCCGGCGATGCCGACGGGCAGGGCGCCCGCCTGCTGGCGCTGGCGCGTGCCTTCGAGGCGCTCGCCTGGGCGCCCGACTTCGGCTTCCTCTACCACCGCAAGCGCCACCTCTTCCACATCGGCTACCGGGTCGCCGAGTTGCAGCTCGACGCCGGCTTCTACGACCTGCTGGCCTCCGAGTCGCGCCTGACCAGCCTGCTGGCCATCGCCAAGGGCGATGTGCCGGTCACCCACTGGGTGGCCTTGGGCCGGCCGTTCTTCGCCGTCGGTGCCACCGCGGGGCTGCGCTCCTGGTCGGGCTCGATGTTCGAGTACCTGATGCCCAGCCTGGTGCTCGACGAGCCGCCCGGCAGCGTGCTGCGAGACGCCTGCCGGGCGGCCCTGCGCGAGCAGATGGCTTTCGGCGACGCCCACCAGGTGCCCTGGGGCATTTCGGAATCCGCCTATTCCGGGCGTGACCACACGCTGGCCTACCAGTACACGCCGCAGGGCGTACCCCGCCTGGCGCTGCGCCGCACGCCGGCCGACGAGCTGGTCATCGCCCCCTACGCCACCGCGCTGGCGGCGCAGATCGCCCCGCGCCGGGCGCGGCGCAACTTCGACGCGCTGGAGTGGCTGGCGGCACGCGGGCCGCTCGGTTTCATCGAGGCGCTCGACTTCACGCCCGGCCGCCGCATCGGCAGCGAAGCGTTCACGCCGGTTGGCACCTTCATGTCGCACCACCAGGGCATGACCATCGTGGCCCTGGCCAATGTGCTGCAGGACGGCGTTGCTCGGCGCTGGTGCATGGCCAACGCGCATGTCGAGGCGATGGTCTCGCTGCTGCACGAGCGTGCGCCGCGCGAGGTCTCCACGCTGCACGAGCCGCCGCCAGGGCCGCCGCCGCAGTCGATGACACGTCGGGGCCCGGGGCTGCTGCGCGAGGTGCTGCCCGGCGCGGCGGCGCTGGAGCCGACCCATGTGCTGTCCAACGGCCGTTACCGCGTGACCCTGCGCGCCAACGGCGCCGGCTGGAGCCGCTGGGGCAGCACCGGCATCACCCGCCACCGCGACGACGCCTTGCGCGACGCCCTTGGCAGCTTCTTCTACCTGCGCTGGGACCGGCAGCCCCGGCCGGTGTCGATCACCCAGCACCCGGCCCCGGATGCGGCGGCCCAGTACCGCAGCACCTTCCACGCCGACCGCGTCTGCTTCGACGCCACCTGGACCGACGTGCAGGCCCACACCACCGTCTGGGTCAGCCCGGAGGACGACATCGAGTTCCGCCAGATCGAGCTGCACAACCGTGGCGAGCGCATGCTGGACATCGAGCTGCTGTCGGCCTTCGAGATCACGCTGGCCGAGCCGCGAGCGGACGAGTCGCACCCGGCGTTCTCCAACCTCTTCGTCGGCGCCGCGTGGATGCCACGGCAGCAGGCGCTGGTGTTCGAGCGCCGGCCGCGGCTGCCCAGCGAACCGGCGCTGCAGGCGGCGCACTTCCTGGCCGAGAGCGACCCCCAGGTGGTGGGCCTGCGGCTGCAGGTCGACCGGCAGCGCTGGCTGGGGCGCAACCGCAGCGCGAGCCGGCCGCTGGCGTCGTTTGACAGCCCGCCCGAGGCGCCGCCCGGCGCGGCGGCCGACGCGAT
This sequence comes from Vitreoscilla sp., assembly GCA_018780145.1. Classification (GTDB taxonomy): domain Bacteria; phylum Pseudomonadota; class Gammaproteobacteria; order Burkholderiales; family Burkholderiaceae_C; genus Ideonella. The sequence continues at coordinate 41,092 of JADMKA010000011.1, forward strand.
GCTGCCGCTGGACACCGGCCTGGACCCGGTGGCCGCGCTGGCCGTGCAGTTGCGCATCGCCCCGGGGGGCAAGGCGCTGCTGACCTTCGCCACCGCGGCCTCGGACCATGGCGCGACGCTGCGCGCGGTGATCGACAAGTACCGCCAGCCCAGCCACGTGCAACGGGCCTCGCTGATGTCGGCCACGCTGGCCGGCATCCGGCTGCGGGCGCTGCGCATCAGCGCCGAGAACTTCACCGCGGTGCAGTCGCTCGCCACCGCGCTCGTGCTGACCCTGACCCGGCCGCCGTCGCGCGCCGCGTCGCCGGCCACCGGGGCCGAGGCCTGCGACCGCCGCCTGCTGTGGCGCTTCGGCATCTCGGGCGACCGCCCCATCATCCTGGTCTCGGCCGGGGTCATCCAGGGCCTGGGCCTGTTGCGTGCGATGGCGCAGGCACTGCGGCTGTGGTCCTGGGGCGGGCTGGAGGCCGACCTCGTGGTGGTCAACGCCGAGCCGGCTTCGTACCAGATGGCGCTGCAGCGCGAGATCGGCGCGCTGCGCGACCGGCATGCCGCCGACGACGCCGCGCAGGGCAGCCCGAGCACCACCGCGCTGCACCTGCTGCGCGCCGAGGAGTTGTCGGCCGAGGACCTGGGCACGCTGCAGCGGCTGGCCCGTGTGCGCCTGCAGGCCGATGGCCGCCCGCTGGCCCACCATGTGCAGGAGTGGGTCGACCGGCACGAGAGCGCCTTCGAGCAACGCCATGCCACGTCGACCCAGGCGGTGCCGCTCAGCGCGGGCGCCGGCAGCGCGGCCCAGCTGCCGGCCGGTGGGTTCGCGGCCGGTTCGGCCGACTACGCCTTCGAGGTCGGTGCCCACAGCCGCCCGCCGCGGCCGTGGATCAACGTGCTGGCCAATCCAGGCTTCGGCACCCAGGTGTCCGAAGCGGGTGGCGGCTACACCTGGGCCCGCAACAGCCGGCTGAACCAGCTCACGGCCTGGTCGAACGACCCGGTCAGCGACCCGCCCAGCGAGTGGTTCCTGCTGCAGGACCGCCGCACACTGGAGGTGTGGAGCGTCACGCCCTCGGCCTGGGGCGACGGCCAGCTGCGCTATGAGGTCACGCACGGTGCCGGCCACACCCGCATCGGCCACACGCGGGGCGACGTGGAGGTCAGCGCCACCTGGTGCGTCGATGCCGAGGCGGCGGTCAAGCAGGTGCAGATCGTGCTCGTCAACCGCGGGCTGCGGCTGCTGGACCTGCGCGTGGTCGGCATCGCCGAGTGGGTGATGGGGGCCGGCCGCGGCGACCGCGGCACGGTGCACACCAGCCTGCACCGCCAGCGCCTGCCGGTGCAGAAGCTCAGCGCCCTGATGTGCACCCAGCCCGAGCGCAGCGCCGGCTTCGGCAACGGCACGGCCTTCCTGGGCCTGGCCAGCCCGGCCGACGAGGACGAGGACTGGACCTGCGACCGCCGCGAATGCTTCGACGCCCGCGGCCGGCTGGTTCTGCCGGATCATTTCGGCCAGCGTGCCGGCACCGGCCTGGATCCCTGTGCCGCACTGTCGACCCGCCTGCTGCTGGCACCGGGCGAATCGGCCGAGCGGGTCTTCCTGCTGGGCCATGCGGACAGCCCCGACGCCGCGCTGGAGCTCGCCACGCGTGCCGCGGCGGTGCCCGCAGCGCAGCGCCTGGAGCAGGCCCTGGCCGCCTGGGACCGCTTGCTCGGCGCGACCACCGTGCGCACGCCGGACCCGCTGTTCGACGCGATGGTCAACCGCTGGCTGCTCTACCAGGCGGTCGCCTGCCGGCTGTGGGCCAAAGCCGGCTTCTACCAGGCCGGTGGGGCCACCGGCTACCGCGACCAGCTGCAGGATGCGATGGCCCTGGTCTGGGCCGAGCCCGGCCTGCTGCGCGCGCAGATCCTGCTGGCCACCTCGCGCCAGTTCGCCGAGGGGGACGTGCAGCACTGGTGGCATGCGCCCACCGGCGCCGGCGTGCGCACCCATTTCTCGGACGACCTGCTGTGGCTGGCGCATGCCTGCGTGCACTACCTGCACGCCACCGGCGAGACCGCCTTGCTCGACGAGCGCGTCCCCTTTCTCGAAGGGGCGCGCATCCCCGAGGGCGCCGAGGACGTGTACGACACCCCCGTGGTCAGCGGCGACGATGCCTCGGTCTATGAACATGCCGCGCGCGCCATCGACCGCAGCCTGCGGGTCGGTGTCCACGGCCTGCCGCTGATGGGCAGTGGCGACTGGAACGACGGCATGAACCGCGTGGGCCATGCGGGCCGGGGCGAATCGGTCTGGCTGGGCTGGTTCCTCTGCCGCCTGGTGGCCGATTTCGCACCGCTGGCCCGCGCCCGCGGCGAGGTGCCACGGGCCGAACGCTGGGAGCACGCAGCGCAGGGTTGGCGCGCGGCCCTGATCGGGCCGGCATGGGACGGCCAGTGGTTCAAGCGGGCCTTCTTCGACGATGGCCAGCCGCTCGGTTCGCACAACAACCCCGAGGCCCGCATCGACCTGATCGCCCAGGCCTGGGCCGTGCTCTCCGGTGCCGCGCCCGCCGACCTGCAGCGCCGCGCGATGGCGGCCGCCGAGGTGCTGCTGGTGGACCCTGAGGCCGGCCTGATCCGCCTGCTCGACCCGCCGCTGGTGCACGCCACACCGAGCGCCGGCTACATCCAGGCCTACCCGCCGGGGGTGCGCGAGAACGGCGGGCAGTATTCGCATGCCGCCGTCTGGGCGCTGATGGCCCAGGCCCGGCTGGGGCCGGACCTGCCCGGCACCGGCGACCTGGTCTACCGCGACTTCTGCTGGATCAGCCCGGCCCACCGCAGTGCGCATCCGGTGCACGGGCCGGCCTATGGCCTCGAGCCCTATGTGATGGCCGGCGACATCTACAGCCAGCCGCCGCACGTCGGCCGCGGTGGCTGGAGTTGGTACACCGGGGCGGCGGCGTGGCTGCACCGGGCGGCTGTCGAATCGATGTTCGGCCTGCAGCAAGGCGCCCGGAGCCTGAGCCTGCGGCCGTGCCTGCCTTCCCATTGGGACGAGGCCGAGCTGAGCCTGCGCCGCGGTGAGCTGACCTTGCGTTTCATCCTCGTGCGGGCCAGGGCGGCGACGGCTCTTGCCGCGGCCTCGCAGGCGCTGGGGGGCGCGCAGGCGCGCCTGCTGCGGCCCGGCGAGCCGCTGGAATGGGCCGGGCTCAAGCGGCCGGCGTGCTTCGTGGTTCCGTTGCTGGAGCCGCCCGTGCCGTTGCCCCGCGAGTCGGCTGCCGCGGCCACCGAGCCGGTGTAGGCGCCGTCCCACACGCGGCGGCGCAACCGTCTGATCGACGCGCCCCGGGCACGCAGCCACCATGCGTCATCCACTCCCCTCGGCCACAGGTCGACCGTGAGCGACAACCCGACGGAGACCGCATGAACAACGTCCAACGCCCGATCCGCCGCCTGCTGGGCCTGGCTGTCCCCGTGGCGGCCAGCCTGATGCTGGCCACGGCCTGTGCCAGCCCGCCGCCGCCTGCCGAGCAGCTGGCCGTGGGCCGCGCGGCGGTCGAACGGGCCAACGGCCCGGCCGCCGCCGAGGCGCCGGTGGAGCTGGCCGCGGCGCGCGACAAGATCGCCCGTGCGAACACCGCCTACGCGGCCAAGGACTACGACCAGGCACGCCGCCTGGCCGAACAGGCCGAGGCCGACGCGACCCTGGCCGAGGCCAAGTCACGCTCGACCCGCTCGAACAAGGCATTGACCGAAGTCCGCGACGGCATCCGCCAGTTGCGCGACGAGATGGCCCGCCCGTGATCACCCGCCCCTTGCTGCCGGAGTACCGCACCATGTCCCGAATCCTCTTCGCCAGCACCGTGCTGGCCGCTGCGCTGGCCGCTGCCTGCTCGACCACCAAGCTGGCGCCGCCGGAGCTCGCTCAGGCTCGCGCCGCGGTGCACAGCGCGGAGCTCGACCCGGCGGTGCTGAGCCACGCGCCGCTGGAGTTGAAGAAGGCCACCGATTCCCTGGCCCGCGCCGACAAGCTGTTCAATTTGGGTGACTCGATGGCCGACGTCTCCAGCGCCGCCTATGTGGCCAACGTGCAGGCCCAGGCCGCGGTGGCCATCGGCCAGGCCAAGTCCAACGACGCCGCCATTGCCGGCGCACAGGCCGAGCGGGAGAAGGCGCGAGGCGACATGCAGGCCATGGCAGCGCGCAAGGCACAGATGCAGGCCGGCGCCTCCGAACAACGTGCCGTCAAGGCCGAGCAGCGCACGGCCGTGGCCCAGGCCAATGCCAGCGATGCGCAGCAGCAGGCGGCACAGCTGCAGCAGCGGCTCACCGAGTTGCAGGCCAAGCAGACCGAACGCGGCATGCTGGTCACGCTGGGCGACGTGCTGTTCGAGACCAACCGTTCCGAGGTCAAGCCCGCGGCCCAGGCGTCGTTGCACAAGCTGGCCGACTTCCTGGCGCAGTACCCGGGACGCCGCATCCTGATCGAGGGCCACACCGACAGCGTCGGCTCCGCGGCGTCGAACGAAAGCCTGTCGTTGCGCCGTGCGCAGTCGGTCGACGACGCGTTGGTGGGCATGGGCCTGTCGGCGCAACGCGTGGCCGTGGCCGGTTACGGCGAGGACTATCCGGTGGCCGACAACGCCACCGACACCAACCGGGCGCTGAACCGCCGGGTCGAGGTCTACATCGCCGAGAACGACCAGCCGGTGCGCACGCGCCGCTGACCCTCGCTGACCCCACCACCCACCGGAACACACCATGCTCATCAAGAAGGACTCCATCCTGCAGAAGGCACCGCAGGCCGCCGCCCATGTGCAGCTCGCGCTCGACGAGGCCGCCATCGAGGTGGCCCGCCGCAGCCCGGACGACAGTGCGGTGGCCTCGCGCGACAGCGTCTGGCGACAGGACATCATCGAGCTGCTCAACGGCGCGCTGGCCACCGAGCTGGTCTGCGTGTTGCGCTACAAGCGCCACCACTTCACGGCCGACGGCATGGCCTCGCCGAAGATCGCCGAGGAGTTCGGCGTGCACGCCGCCGAGGAGGCGGCGCACGCCGACCGCCTGGCCACGCGCATCGTGCAGCTCGGCGGCGAGCCGGATTTCTCGCCCGATTCGTTGAGCCGGCGCAGCCACGCGGCCTATGACGACTCGGCCGACCTGAAGGCCATGATCAAGGCGAACCTGGTGGCCGAGCGTGTGGCCATCGAGAGCTACGGGCAGATGGTCGCGCTGATCGGCGACAAGGACCCGACCACCCGACGCCTGCTCGAAGACATCCTCGCCGACGAGCAACAGCACGCCGAGGAACTCAAGGGCTGGCTTGCCCACTGACCGTGGCCTGCCGCCCCACTTTTTTTCCACCCCCTGAAGAAAGCACCACCATGAACTACCGCACCCCCCTCGTCTCCGCCCTGGCCGCCCTGACCCTGGTCGTCGCGTCCGGCTGCGCCGTCACCCGTGGCCAGGAAACCGTCGGCGCCTACGTCGACGACACGGCCATCACCACGGCGCTCAAGGCGCGTTACGTCGACAACCGCGAGGTCGATGCCTCCAGCATCCGCGTCGAGACGCTCAACGGCACCGTGATGCTGTCGGGCTTTGCCAAGAGCGCCAACGAGAAGTCCACCGCCGAAGCCATCGCCTGGAAGGTCGGCGGCGTGAAGGCCGTGAAGAACGAAATCGCGGTCCGCCCGTGAACCTGGAAGGACACGCCATGAACTGGAATCTGATCCAAGGCAACTGGAAGCAAGCCATCGGCAAGGCCCAGGAACAGTGGGGCAAGCTGACCGAGGACGACCTCGACGTGGTGGCCGGCCGGCGCGAACAACTCGCCGGCCTGATCCAGGAGCGCTACGGTGTGGCCAAGGAAGAGGCCGAGAAGCAGCTGGCCGCCTGGCAGAAGACCGCCAGCGACAGCTGGTTCAGCGCGGTCAAGAAGGCCGACTGAGCGGGCGGGCGCGGCAGGCCGCGCCTTCCGTACACTGCAGGCCGCCCGGCCACTTCGCCGGGGGAGCCTGCCCCATGATCGACCACCGCCTGACCCGCAGGCTGCGGGCCGCCGTGGCGTTGGCCGCCAGCATCACGCTCGCGGCCTGCGCGCACGCCCCCGCAACCAGCGAGCCGCCCGCCCTGCATCTGGCCGACGCCGAGCGCTTCGCCCGGCTCATGGGCCCGGGCAGCCCGCCCACGGCCACCGAACTGCAGGCCGCCTACCTGGCGCCCGCCTCCGAGGGCGTGGCCATCTTCACCCCGAACCGCATCGTCAGCGCCGAGAACCTCGCCGCTGCCGTGCGCGCCATCCCGGCGGACTACCGCAAGGCGATCGACCTGTGCCTGCCGGTGGCCCGCCAGATGCAGGGCGAGACCTCGCGCCTGATGGCCCGGGTGGGCCGCGAACTGGGCCAGGCGCAGCCGGCCCCGGCCTATGCGGTGATCGGTGCGGGCAACTCCGGCGGCACCGCCGATGCGCGTGGCCTGGTGCTGGGCCTGGAGGTGATCTGCCAGTCGGCGGACTCGGCCGAAGCCGCACGCCAGATCCTGCGCGATTTCGTGGCCCACGAGATGACGCATGTGTACCAGGCGCGCGCCAACGTCGCCGAGCGCGAGACCGACCTGCTGCACCAGTCGCTGGTCGAGGGCTTCGCCGACCTGGTGATGGAGCGCGCGCTGGACGGCACCCCGCCATTGACCGGCGCTGAACGCAGCCGCCACGGCCTGGCCAACGAGGCCGCGCTGTGGCGCGAGTTCAAGGCCGACGTGGACGCCGGCCGCACCGACACCGAATGGCTGTACCGGCAGAAGATGAGCAAGCCCGGCCGCCCGCCCGACATGGGCTACTGGATCGGCAAGCGCATCTGCGAGGCCTACCTCGCCCAGGCCGCCGACAAGCCGGCCGCCATGCGCACGCTGCTGGAGTTGCGCGACGCCCGCGCCATCCTGGCGGCCAGTGGTTATGCGCAGCGCTTTGCCGGGGCGGCTCGCCCATGACCATCCTCACCACCGAGCGCCTGCGCCTGGAGCCCTACGCCGACGATCACCTCGACGGGCTCTTCGCCCTCAACAGCGACCCGGCGGTGATGCGCTACATCACCGGCCGGCCCGACACCCGCGACGAGACGCAGGCCGGCATCGAGCGCGTCAAGGCGCGCTGGGCCGAATGGGGCTACTCGTGGTGGAGCTTCTTCGACCGCGCCAGCGGCGAGATCATCGGCTCGGGCTGCATCCAGCACCTGGGCCGCGACAAGGCCAACCCGCTGGAGATCGGCTGGCGCCTGCGCCAGGCCTGCTGGGGCCAGGGCTATGCGTCCGAGGCGGCCCGGGCGATGGCGGCCTTTGCGTTCGACACGGTGGGTGCGCCCTTGCTGTGCGCCGTCTGCCACACCGAGAACCAGGCTTCGGCGAAGGTCATGCAGCGTCTGGGCATGCGCTACCGCGGCGTCGAACGCTGGTACGAGATGGACACCGCGGTCTACGAGATGACGCGAGCCGACTGGCTGCGGGCGAGGGCCCGACCCACAGCCCGTCAGCCTTCTAGGGGATGACAGCGGCCCAGCCCGGCCGCAAGATCGCCCCGGGCTCCCCTGGAGGTTCCCCATGGCCACCGAGCCTGCCGGTCGCACGCACGACGCGCGCTGTGAAGTGCGCAACCTGACACCCCACCCGCTGACGCTGGTGTTCGAGAACGGCAGCGACGGTCCGTTCACGCTCGCTCCGTTGGCCACGCACAGCCTGGGCTTCCCCAGCGCCCAAGCCGAGGCCGCAGCGCGCCAGCGCCTGCGCACGCTGCACGACCGCCAGATCATCCGCATCGCCGACGTGGCCGAGGCCAGCGACGACACCGCGTACATCGGGTTCGCCTTCTGGGCGCTGGTGCTCGGCCTGGTCGGCGGCGGGATCCTGGCGGCGCGCTTCGCCGATTTCGCAAAGGCCTCCTGGTGGGGCGTGCAGGGGTCGGACTGGTTGATGGTCGGCAGCCCTGGCGCCTTGCTGCTGTTGCTGTTGCTGGCCTACCTGATGGCCAAGGGCAAGCTGGCCCCATGGATGCGCCGTGCCTCGGCCGGCCTGCGGCAGTTGTTGACGCTGCTGCTGGTGGTCGGGGTGGCTGCGGCCTTGCCACTGGCGGCGGTGGCCTTGTTCGCCCGGGGTGGCCTGGGCGCCGAAGGCTGGCAGGGCGGGCTGCAACTGCTGGCGCAGGGCGGCACGACCGGGTTGGGCCACACCATCGTCTTCACCTTCGTCTGCGTGGCATCGGCCTTGCCGGGCCTGTTGTACTTTCTGTTCGACCGCAAGCGCGTGACCCAGTTGCGGGAGAACTTCGAGCAGCAGATCTTCCGGCTCGATCGCCAGGTGAGCACCCTGGCCGACGTGCAAGCGCGCTACGGGTCGCGCCTGGCCGAGATCTGGGGCGGCGCCGGCCCGGTGGCGAGCGCGCGGCTGTTCTCCGGCTCGCAGTGGCCGGTGGTGCTGTGCACGCTGGTGGTGGCCGGGGGCTGGGTGGTCACCGTGCTGTTCGGCGCGATCCAGTCGCCGCTGCCCGGCCCCGCCGGCCTGAGCGACCTGCTGAGGCCGCTGAACAGCACCTACGCCTTTGCCTTCCTCGGGGCCTACTACTTCGCGCTGCGCATGATCGCGCGGCGCTACACCCGGGGGGACCTGCAACCCAAGGCCTACAGCATGGTGACGGCCCGGGTGCTGGTGGTGCTGGTCTCCGCGGCGGTGGCCAGCGCGGTGTTCGGCGAGAGCCCGCCGGTGTGGGCCTTCCTGTTCCTCGTCGGCGTGTTGCCCGAGACCTTTCTTGTCGCCTTGCGCGAGGCCACCGGCTCGCGTTGGCGGCGCCAGCTGCAGATCGCCGAGGACCGCTTGCCGTTGACGCGGCTGGAAGGCATCGACCTGTACGACCGCGCCCGGCTGGAGGAGGAGGGCATCGCCAACCTCGACAACCTGGCGCATGGCGACCTGGTGGACCTGATGCTCAACACCAGCATCGCCACGCCGCAACTGGTGGAGTGGGTGGACCAGGCCATGCTGTACCTGCGCGCCCACAACAACCCGGGTGCCCCGGACGAACACCACGCCGACAGGCTCTGGCACGAGTTGCGCGACATGGGTGTGCGCCGCGCCAGCGATCTGGTGGGCGATGACGGCAGGCTGCGCCGGGAGCTGACCGAGCTGCTGCTCGCGCGCGGGGCGGACACCGCCGCGCAGGCCCGCATCAGCGCGATGGTGGACCAGTTGCAGACCGACGAATGGTTCGCCAGCGTGCTGCACTGGCGCACCCATGACCACTTCGAGCCGCAGGAGTGGTGGGTCGACGAGGCGGGCCGCGCCACCTTGCAGACACGGCCTCCGCGCTGAGGCCGGCTACTTCTTCTTCTGGCGGTCCGGCACCTGAGGGGCCACCGCCGGCATCGCTGCCAGGGGCCCCACGGGCTTGTCCGCGTGGGCTTGTTTGGGCTTCTTCGCTTCCTTGTTGCCGCGTTGTCCCTTGGACATGGTCGTTCCCTTCGTGCAATGGCTGAAGGGCCACGGTGCGCGCCCGGCGGCCGTACGTCGGTGCGCTGCCGCACGCCGACGGGCTCCGGACACCCCGGTCAGCGGAGCTCGTCTTTCACCAACTCACCGCCGCGCACGATGCTGCGCAGGTTCCGGCCGTCGGCGGCCAGCAGCGCGATGTCCTTCAGCGGGTCGCCGTCCACCACCAGCAGGTCGGCGTGGGCGCCGGGCGCGATGCAGCCGATCTCGCCTTGCATCATCATCAACTCGGCCGACACCGAGGTGGCCTGGCGCAGGATCTCCAGCGGCGAGAAGACCTCGCTGCGCAGCGTGAACTCGCGGCACTGGCGCGTGTAGGTGCTGCCCAGCAGGTCGGTGCCGAAGCCCACCTTGACGCCGGCACGGCGCATCGCGTCCAGGCCCACCAGGGCCTGCCTGAAGGCGAACTCGGCTTTCTCCTGGCTCTGTGCCGGGAAGCCGAGCTGGCGCCCCAGGTCCACCAGCGCGAAGATGATGGCCATGGTCGGCACGATGTAGGCCCCGCGCTCGGCGACGAAGCGCGCGGTGTCGTCGTCGATCAGCGTGCCGTGCTCGATGCTGCGCACACCGAACTCCACGCAGCGGCGCACCGCACTGGCCGGGTGGCAGTGCGCCGACACGTAGGTGCGCCGCTCGGTGCACTCGTTGACGATCGCGCGGATCTCGTCCTCGCGGTACTGGTTCATCCAGATCGGGTCGGTGGGCGAGGCCACGCCGCCCGAGCCCATGATCTTGATGCAGTGGGCGCCCTGGCGCAGCTCGTCGCGCGTGGCGCGTATGCACTCGTCGACACCGTCGGCGATCACCGCGAAGGTGTTGAACAGCGGGCCGCTGTCGCAGCCGCAGACCGCCTGGTAGCGCGGGCGCTCCTCGATCTGCCGCATGTCGCCGTGGCCACCGGTCATCGACAGGATCTTGCCGCTGTAGAGGTAGCGCGGGCCGGCGAACAGGCCGTCGGCGAGCGCGCGCCACAGCGAGTGGTTGCCGCCACCGACATCGCGCACGGTGGTGAAGCCGCACATCAGGGCATGGCCGAGCATGCGCACCGCATGCGCGGCGCGGTAGGCCTCGCCCATCGCTTCGATCTTCTGTACCGCGACGTCGCTGGCGAAGGCGTGCATGTGGGCGTCGATCAGGCCCGGCATCAGCGTGCGGCCGCCGACGTCGATGACCCGGGCCGTTGGCGCCACGAGCGGCTGCGACGACAGCTCCTGGATGCGGCCGTCGGCAACGCGCAGCCACTGGCCCTCGGCGCAGTCGGCGCTCGTGCCGTCGAAGACACGCGCGTTCTTGAACAGCAGGTCGCTCATCGGATCTCCTCGGCACCGGGTTGGTGCGGGCGATTCTGGCAGGTCGTGTCCATGTGTAAAGGCAGCACGGCCGGGTCGGCGCCCTGCGACGCGCCGGCGTTGAAGGGGCTCACTCCTCGAACAGGATGTTTCGCATGTTGTTGTCCAAACGAACCTTTGCCGTGGTCGCTGGCGTGCTGCTGATCAGCAGCACGCTGAGCGCCTGCATCGTCGTGCCGGCGCGCCGCTACCGCGTGGTCGTGGTCGAGTCCGTCACCCAGCCCGCCGGCACGGCCACCACGGCCGCGCCGGTTCAGGCCGACGCTTAGGGCGTTGAAAGGCCCTAGTCGGCGGTGGCGCCCGAGGCCTTGACGACCTTGGCCCACTTGTCGATCTCGGCCTTGATGAAGGCGTCGAACTCGTCGGCGGTGCTGCCCACTGGTGTCAGGCCGATGTCGGCCATGCGGGCCTGAACTTCGGGCGTCTTCAGCGCGCGCGCCAGGTCGGCGCTGAGCTTGTTGACGATCTCGCGCGGGGTGGCGCTAGCCACCACCGTGCCGAACACGCTTTGCACCGTGAAGCCGGGCACGGTCTCGACACCGGCCGGGATGTCCGGCGCGATCGGCGAACGCGTCGGGCTCATGATGGTGATGGCCTTCATCTTGCCGGCCTTGATGTGCGGCAGCGACGAGAACAGCGGGTCGATCAACAGGTCGACCCGGCCTGCGAACACATCGGGGTAGGCGCCGCCGCTGCCCTTGTACGGCGCATGCAGCATGTCGATGCCGGCCAGGGTCTTGAGCAGTTCGCCGCCCAGGTGCATGGAGCTGCCGCTGCCCGGTGACGCGTAGGTCAGCTTGCCGGGTTCTTTCTTGGCCAGCGCTATCAACTCCTTCAGGTTGTTGGCCGCCAGGTTCGGCGAGGCCGAGATCACCACCGGCGAGGTGGCCAGCATGCTCACGCCGGCCAGGTCCTTCACGGTGTCATAGGGCAGGTTCTTGCGCAGGCTGGGGTTGATCACGTGCGAGGTGACGACCAGACAGATCGTGTGGCCGTCCGGCGGCGACTTGGCGACGAAATCGGTGCCGATCACCGTGCCGGCGCCGGCCTTGTAGACCACCACCACCGGTTGCTTCCAGATCTCGCTCAGTTGCTTCTCCAGCAGGCGCGCGAGGATGTCCACCGCGCCGCCCGGTGCGTTGGGCACCACCAGCGTCACGGGCTTGGACGGAAAGGCCGGGGCCTGCGCGAGAGCGGGGCCGGCGAACAGGCCGAGAGCGGCCAGGGCGAGCGTGGCCATCAGGGGTCGACGTTGCATGGAGGTCTCCTTGTGGTGTGCAGGCCGGGCCGTCAGGCCACACCCTGCAGGTTCTGGTGATCGAGGAAGGATTCGATGCCGAAGCGGCCGTTCTCGCGGCCGAAGCCGGACGCGCCGACACCGCCGAACGGGGCGGCCAGGTTCTGTGCCGCGCCGTTGACGACGACCTGCCCGGTGTGCATCCGGCTGGCGACAGCGCGGGCGCGCGCCGGGTCGGCCGACCACAACGCACCGGAGAGCCCATAGGCCGTGCCGTTGGTGATGCGCACCGCGTCGTCGTCGCCATCGTGCGCGATCAGGCACAGCACCGGCCCGAAGACCTCCTCGCGCGCCACCACCATCTCCGGCAGCGCCTCGAGCACGGTCGGCCGCACATACTGGCCCGCACTGAAGCCGGGTGCGCGGCCCGGGCCGCCGGCAAGCAGCGCGGCGCCTTCGTCGAGCGCGGCGCTGACCATCCGGTGGACGCGGGTGAATTGGGCGGCGGAGGCCAGCGGCCCCAGCCGCGTGGCCTCGTCGTGAGGGTCACCCGGTGCGTAGGCCGGGAGCTGGTCGAGCAGGGCCTTCCTGACCTCGGCCAGCCGTGCGCGCGGCACGATGAGGCGAGACTGCGCCGCGCAGATCTGCCCTGAATGCACCATGCAGGCCCGCAATGCGGCCGGCAGGGCGAGGCCGAAATCCGCGTCATCGAGCAGCACCGCGGCGGACTTGCCTCCCAGTTCCAGCACCACCCGCTTCAGCCCACGCGCCGCACTGGCCATGATGCGGCGGCCGATTTCGGGCGAGCCGGTGAAGCTGACCTGCGCGATGCCGGGGTGCGTGACCAGCGCCTCGCCCACCGCCGGCCCGCCCCAGACCAGGTTGACCACGCCGGGCGGCAGGCCGCACTCGGCCACGGCCTCGCAGAACAGGCGTGCACTGTCGGGCGCGGCTTCGCTGGGTTTCAGCACGATGGCGCAGCCCGCGGCGATGGCTGCCGCCGCCTTGGCCATCATCTGGAAGACCGGGGCGTTCCAGGCCGTGATGCCGGCCACCACGCCGACCGGCACACGCCGCACCAGCGAGTGCCGCACCGGCTCCTCCCAGCGGACCTGGTCGATGCCCTCGATGACGGCGGCCAGCCCGGTGCGCACCATCAGGCCCTGCACGAAGCGGCCGGTGGCGATCGGGCAGCCGGTCTCGCTGGCGAAGCTGCGGACCATCTCGGCCTCGCGCCGCTCGAGCGCGGCCGCCAGGCGAACCAGCACCGCACGGCGCTGCTCCAGGCTGCTGCCGGCCCAGGCCCGGAAGCCTTCGCCGGCGGCGCGGACGGCGGTGTCCACGTCCGCCACACTGCACAGGGCCACCTGCGCGATGGTCTGGTCGGTGCTGGGGTCCACCACCGGGACGGACTCGCCCGAGCTGCAGGGGTGCCACTGGCCGTGGGCGTAGAACTGGTCGTGGTGTTGCATCAGGAGGCCTCCTTGTGGCGCAGGAAGGCCGCACCCTTCTCGGCGATCATCAGCGTGGGGGTGGCGGTGTTGCCGGAGATCAGCGTGGGCATCACCGACGCGTCGATGACGCGCAGCCCCTGTACGCCGATCACCCGCAACTGCGGGTCGACCACGGCCATCGGGTCGGTCGGCAGGCCCATCTTCGCGGTGCCCACCGGGTGGAAGATGCTGGTGCCGGTCTTCGCGGCAAGCTCGACGAGGCCGGCCTCGTCGTCGTCGCTCACGCCCGCGCCGGCCCAGGCCTCGACCGGCCGATAGCGCGCCATCGCCGGCTGCCGCATGACACGCCGCGTGACGCGGATCGCGTTGGCCGCCACCCGGCGGTCTCGCTCGGTCGACAGGAAGTTGACCCGGATGCCCGGCGCCGCCGCCGGATCGGCGCTCTTCAAATTCACGCGGCCGCGGCTGCTGGGGCGCAGGTCGTAGACGATCATCGTCAGCCCAGGGAAGGGGTCGAAAGGCGCGCTGAACTGCTCGCGCGAGAAGGCCAGCACGTTGTAGCCCAGGTCGGCCGGCGTCACTTCGGGGCTCGAGCGGGCGAACAAGCCGAGCTGGCAGGGCGCCATGGTCAAGGGGCCGCGGCGGGTGAGGGCGTAGCGCAGCGCCATGCCCGCCTGGGCCAGCTTCGAGTTCATGCCGGCGTTCAGGGTCCGGGCACCCTGCAGCCGGTAGCGCAGGCCGATCTGCAGGTGGTCCTGCAGGTTGGCACCCACACCCGGCCGGTCCACCACCGGGCGGATGCCCAACTCGGCCAGAGGCGCAGCGGGCCCGATGCCCGAGCGCAGCAGGATCTGCGGCGAGCCGAAGGCCCCCGCGGCCAGCACCACCTCGCGCCGGGCCACGGCGCTGCGGGCCACCCCGCCCTGCCGCCAGGCCATGCCCACCGCGCGGCCGGCCTCCACGAGCACCCGGTCGGCCAGCGCACCGGTCTCCACCGTGAGGTTGGGGCGGTTCAACACCGGCTTCAGGAAGGCATCGGCCGCGCTCCAGCGACGGCCTTCGCGTTGGTTGACGTGGATGGGCCCGACGCCCTCGTTGTCACCGCGATTGAAGTCGTCCACTGCGGGTATGCCGGCTTGCACGGCGGCGTCGCGCACAGCGTCCAGCATCGGCCACCACATGCGGGCGGCATCGACCCGCCATTCGCCGCCGGCGCCGTGCCACTCGCTGGCGCCGCCGACATGGTCCTCGTGCCCCTTGAAGAACGGCAGCACCTCGGACCAGCCCCAGCCGGCCAGCCCGAGGTCTCGCCAGTGGTCGTAGTCGGCCGCGTGGCCGCGGATGGCCACCATGCCGTTGATGGCGGTCGAGCCGCCCAGCACCTTGCCCCGCGGGTGCTTGAGCACGCGGCCGTTCAGGCCGGGCTCGGGTTCGCTGGTGTAGCACCAGTCGGACTGCGGGTTGCCGATGGTGTAACGGTAGCCCACCGGCACGCGAAACCAGATCGACTCGTCGCGGCCACCGGCCTCCAGCAGCAGCACGCGCGTGGCCGGGTCCGCCGACAGCCGGTTGGCCAGCAGGCAACCGGCCGCCCCGGCGCCGACCACGATGTAGTCGAAAGGGGCCGGCTCCTGGTTCATTGCTTGGGGATGCCCGCCAGCTTGACCAGGTTGCCCCAGGCGTCGTAGGCGGCTTTCACCGTGGTGGCCAGTTCCTGCGGCGAGGAGCTCTCGGCGGTGTAGGCGCCGAGCTTGTAGAAGTCCTGCACCGACTGTTGGGCGATGGCCTGCGCCAACGCGGCGTTGATCTTCTTCACGACCTCCGGGTTCATCCTGGCCGGGCCGAACCAGCCGAGGAAACTGGTGATGTCCAGGTCCTTCACGCCCTGCTCGGCGAAGGTCGGCACATCGGGCAGGAAGGGCGTGCGCGCCGGTGCGGCCACGGCAATGATCTTGGCCTTGCCGCTCTTGGAGTTCTGGATCGCCGCCGGGGCCGCGTCGAAGGCGATCTGGATGCGGCCTTCGATCAGGTCGGCCGCCAGGTCGGCGCCGCCCTTGTAGGGCACATGGACCATGTCGATGCCGGTGTTCTTGGCGAACACCTGCCCGAAGATGTGCGACGAGGTGCCGACGCCGAAGGAGGCGTAGCTCAGCTTGCCCGGGTTGGCGCGGCCGTAGGCGATGAGGCCCTTGACGTCGTTGATGCCCATCGCACTGTTGATCACCAGCACCAGCGGGCCCTTGGCACCCACCGAGATCGGTGTGAAGTCGCGCACCGGGTCGAAGGTGGCGGCCAGCAGCGTGTGCGGTGTCTGCGCCATGGTGGACGAGGCGCTGTAGAACAGCGTGTGGCCGTCCGGTGCCGACTTGATCACCTCGTTGGCGGCCAGCAGGGTGCCGCCGCCAGGGCGGTTCTCGATGACCACCGTCGTGCCCAGTAGCTCGGCCAGCTTGGGCGTCACCGCACGGGCCTGGGCGTCGACCCCGACGCCGGGCGGGAAGGCCACGATCACGCGGATCGGCTTGTCCTTGATGGGGAACTCCTGCGCCAGGCTGGCGGAGGTGGCGCCGAACGCGCACAGGGCGAGCAGGCTGTGGAGGGTTTTCGAAAGGCGGCTCGTCATGGTGTCTCCTGGGTGCCGGCAGTGGGTGGCGCGCTGCTTGTAATGGTCGTCACGTCCATTTAAAGAATATTTGCTGACCTGAACAATGTCAATGATGGCTTGTCATACCCAGTACGCTGGAATGGGAGTTGAATGTTTTGGACGCGACGACCATAATTTGCGCAAGACAGCGAAGGACCCAGCCATGAAGACGGTGACCCGGACAGACGAACGCATCCTCAGCTCGGACATCTTCGAGCGCGAGCGCGGCCAGAAGCGTCCGGACCAGGGCAGCTGGTTCGAGGCCGGGCGCGAGATCCCCATCTACCACCGCTGCCAGGTGCTGGTGGTCGGCGGCGGGCCGTCGGGCACGGCCGCTGCGGCAGCCGCCGCGAAGCAGGGCGCCGACGTGGCCTTGCTGGAGCGCTACAACCACCTGGGCGGCCTGTCCACCGGCGGCCTGGTGATCTGGATCGACCGCATGACCGACTGGCAGGGCGATCTGGTCATCCGCGGCTTTGCCGAGGAGTTGTTCGACCGCCTGCCGGCCGATGCGGTGGCCGGCCCCTCGCGAGCCGACTGGGGCTCGCGCGACGTGAGCAAGGCCAGCTACTGGAGCAACCGCACCGCGGCCTACCACGGCGTGGTGACCTGGTCGCCGACCATCGACCCCGAGCGCCTGAAGTTGCTGAGCCAGGACATCGTGCTGGAACGCCGCGTCAAGCTGATCTACCACGGCTGGGGCTCCTGGCCCATCGTCGAAGACGGTGCCGTGAAGGGTGTGGTGTTCGAGAGCAAGGAGGGCCGCATGGCCATCCTGGCCGACGTGGTGGTCGACGCCACCGGCGATGGCGACCTGTTCGCCCGCGCCGGTGCGGCCTACGACAACGACATCGAGGAGGCCGACGTGCACCACTGCATGAACACCTCCTGGCTGTTCGGCGGGGTGGACATGGACCGCTGGATCGATTTCAAGACCGGCGCGCCCGAGCAGCACGCGGCCTTCATGCAGGGCGGCCGTGACCGGCTCGGCCTGTTCGAGCGGCCCTTCGTCTCCTGGCGCAAGGACATCGCCCTGTTCATGGGCCCGCGCCAGTCCGGCTACTCGGCGCTGGACGTGGACGACCTCACCGAGGTCGAGGTGAAGTCGCACCGCGCGATGGCGGCCCACCTCGACTACTTCCGCGCCCATGCGCCGGGCTTCGAGAATGCCTTCCTGATGATGAGCGCGCCGCAGATCGGCGTGCGCCATGCGCGGCGGCTGAAAGGCCTCGGCAGTGTGCTGCGCACCGAGTGGCCGAACGGCATTGCCTTGCCCGACGAGGTGGGCGTCAGCCCGGCGGTGTCGCCCAAGTTCCCCAACATCTCCATCCCCTATGGTGCGCTGGTGCCCGAGAAGCTGGACGGCCTGCTGGCTTGCGGCCGCCACATCTCGTGCGACAAGAACTCGCACGGCTTCATGCGCGAGATCCCGCAGTGCTGGATCACCGGCCAGGCAGCGGGCACCGCAGCGGCGCTGGCGGCAGCGCAGCGGGTTCAACCGCGTGCGGTGGAGATCGCCGCGCTGCAGTCGGCGCTGGTGGCACAGGGCGTCTACCTGCGCGCCAACGACAAGGTATCCGCCGCCGCCGCGGCCTGAGGAGCATCCCGCATGGCAGACCCCACGCCGCCCGACAACCGCCCCGACACCGTCAGCGCGCTGGAGCGCGGCATCGCCGTGCTGCGCTGCTTCGACGAGGACCGCCGCGTCCTGAGCCCCACCGACCTGGCCCGCCTGACCGGCATCCCGCGCCCCACCGTCACGCGCCTGGCGACCACCCTCGTCACGCTGGGCCTGATGAAGCAGGAGCATGGTGGCGAGCGCTTCATGCTGGGCCCTGGCGTGGTGTCGCTGGCCCGCGTGTTCCTGGCCGGCCTGGACGTGCGTGCCGCGGCGAGGCCGCTGATGCAGGCCCTGGCGGAGGCGGCCGGCGGTTCGGTCTACCTGGCGGTACGCGACGGCCTGGAGATGGTGTTGATCGAGGCCTGCCGGCCGCGGTCGTCGATGCTGGCAGCGCGGCTGGACGTGGGCTCACGCACCCCGATGGCCAACTCGGCGCTGGGCCGGGCCTACCTGTCCGCGGTGGAGCCCGCCGAACGCGACGCGATGATCGAGACCCTGCGCCTGGCGCGCGGCGGTGACTGGAGCAACCTGGAGCCCGGGCTGCGGCGTGCGCTCGACGATTGCCGCCAACTCGGCTACTGCATTTCGGCGGGTGAGTTCCACCGCGAGATCAACTCGGTGTCGGTGCCCCTGGTGGGCCCCAACGGCGAGGTGATGGCGCTCAACTGCGGCACGGCCGCCTTCGTCTTCACCGAGGCGCATCTGCGCCGCGAGGTCGCGCCGCGCCTGATGGCCATGGCCCGCCAACTGGCGCAGGACATCGGCGGCCACGTGCCCGGCCCCACCTGAACGCCGCACCCGAAGGACCCGCATGCGATTGAACGACGACGAACAGGCGATGCGCGACGGCCGCGATGGCGACGCCGTGGCGCTGGCGATGGACCTGCTGGTCCGCTACGGCGAGGCCCTGGGCGCCGAGCGCCTGGTGGACACGAACAATGTCTGCGGCACCGTCAGTGCCACCACCCCCTTCATGCGCGACTACGCCGTGCAGAAAGGCGGCATGGACGCGGTGTTCAGCGAATTCAACCTCGACAGCGACCGGGTGGTCGAGATCCCGCCCGCCAAGGTCTACACCACCCACCTGCAACTCGGCTTCGACCCACGCCAGGGCGAGCGCATGGGCATCGCCGACGAGGTGATCCGCTTCTACCAGAAGGGCGAGGCCTACACCGCGGGCCACGGTATCCAGCTGGCCAACACCTGCACGCCCTACCAGGTGGGCAATGTGCCGACGCGCGGCGAGCACTGCGCGTGGATGGAGTCCTCGGCCGTCATCTACTGCAACTCGGTGCTGGGTGGCCGCACCAACACCGAGGGGCGCGAGAGCACCGGCGCGGCGATGCTGACGGGCAAGATCCCCGACTGGGGCTACCACCTGGACGAGAACCGCTTCGGCAGCCACCTGGTCGAGCTGGACATGGAGGTCGAATCCACCTTCGAATGGGGCTTGCTCGGCTACCACATCGGCGAGATCGTGCAGGAGCGCGTGCCGGTGCTGGTGGGCCGCGGCGGCCGGTTTGCCAAGGTGCCCAACCTGCAGCGGCTGAAGCACTTCGGCGCCGCGGCGTCGTCGTCGGGCGGGGTCGAGATGTACCACCTGGTGGGGGTGACGCCCGAGGCGATGACCGTCGAGCAGGCTTTCGGCAGGAACCGGCCGGTGCAGACCATCCGCTACGGCCTGGCCGAGCGGCAGCTGGCCTGGGAAAAGCTCAACAGCACCGCGACCGACCACCAGGTCGACTACGTGATGCTGGGCTGCCCGCACTACAACATCGAGCAGATCTGGGAGGCGTGCAAGCTCCTCGAAGGCCGCAAGGTGCACACCAACACGGCGCTGTGGATCTTCACCCCGCGCGCCATCAAGGCCCTGGCCGACCAGAACGGCTACACGAAGATCATCGAGGACGCGGGCGCGGTGCTGATGAGCGACTCCTGCTCGGCGATGAGCCGCGCCATGCCGCCCGGCACCAAGGTGGCGGCGCTGGACTCCGCCAAGCACGCCCACTACCTGCCGGCCATCATGGGCGTGCAGGCCTGGTTCGGCACCACGGCCGACTGCATCGACGCCGCCTGCACCGGGCGCTGGAACGGGAGGCTCGCATGACGTCGACGACCGTCCTGCGCGGCCGCAAGGTGGTCGGGGGTGTGGCCGAGGGCGAGGCCCTGGTCACCCGCGACCGCGTCTCCGGCTGGGGTGGCATCGACCCGCGCACCGGCACCATCATCGAGACGCGCCACGAGCTGCGAGGCGTCAGTTTCGCCGGCAAGGTGCTGGTGTTCCCGGGCGCCAAGGGCAGCAGCGGCTGGTCCAACCAGTTCCACCTGACCCGCCTGCTCGGCACCGCGCCGGCGGCGATGTTGTTCAACGACATGACAACCAAGATCGCCCTCGGTGCGGTGGTGACCCGCGCGCCGGCGATGACCGATTTCGACCAGGACCCGCTGGGGCTGATCGAGACCGGCGACTGGGTCAAGGTCGACGCCGACCGCGGCGTCGTCGAAATCACCAAACGAGGCAACCGATGAGCGACACCCCGCGGCGCCAACTGCGCAGCAACTTCCCCCGCGGCTCCTACCTCTGGGCCGTGCGCAACGCGCAGTGGCATGCGATGGGCATCCCGGAATCCGACTGCGAGAAGCCGAAGATCGCGGTGGTCAATTCCAGCTCCGAACTGGCCGCCTGCTACAGCCACCTGGACCAGGTGGCGGTGGAGGTGAAGAAGGCGATCCGTGCGGCCGGCGGCGTGCCGTTCGAGATCCGCACCGCGGCGCCCAGCGATTTCGTCACCGGCGCCGGGGCGCGCGGCGCCTACATGCTGGCCTCGCGCGACCTGGTCACCAACGACATCGAGGTGGCGGTCGAAGGCGCGCAGCTGGACGGCATGGTCTGCCTGACCTCCTGCGACAAGACCGTGCCCGGGCAGCTGATGGCCGCGGCGCGCCTGAACGTGCCGACCATCCTGGTGCCCTGCGGCTACCAGGCCAGCGGCGAATACAAGGGACAGCACATCGACATCGAAGAGGTCTTCATCCACTCGATGCATGCGGTGACCGGCCACCTGCCGGTGGAAGACGTGGTCGAGATGAGCCGCGAGGCGATCCGCTCGCCCGGGGTCTGCTCGGGCCTGGGCACGGCGAACTCGATGCACATCGTCTGCGAGGCCCTGGGCATGGCGTTGCCGGGCAGTGCGCCGGTGGCGGCGCTGTCGCCCAAGATGTTCGCCGACGCCCGTGCGGCCGGCGAGCGGATCGTGCAGATGGTCTGGGACGATCTGAAGCCGCGGGACATCCTCTCCGAGGGCGCCTTCGGCAATGCGGTGAAGGCCATCCTGGCGGTCGGCGGCTCGCTGAACGCCGTCAAGCACCTGCAGGCGGTGGCCACCGAGGCCGGCAGCGCGGTCGACATCTACGGCATGTTCGAGCGCTTCGGCCCCGAGACGCCGGTGCTGGCCGGCATCCGCCCGATCGGCGAACGTTTCATCGAGGAGTTCGAGGCGGCCGGCGGCGCCCGGGCCCTGATGAAGCAGCTCGCGCCGTTGCTCGACACCAGCGCGATGACGGTCACCGGCGAAACGCTGGCAACCAACCTGCGCGCGGTGCGTGTGGCCGATGCCGAGGTGATCCGCGCCATCGACAACCCGGTCGCGCCGAACCCGGCCATCGTGCTGCTGCGCGGCAACCTGGCGCCCGACGCGGCACTGATCAAGACCGGCATCGGGGAGCGCAAGACGCGGCGTTTCACCGGCCCGGCGATCTGCTTCGGCAGCTCGGACGCGGCGCTCGCGGCGCTGAACAGCGGCGCCATCCGGCCGGGCCACGTGATCGTGATGCGCGGCGCCGGTGCCTGCGGCGGCCCGGCCATGGGCGGGGGCGCCTCGCGGGTGGTGTTCGGCATCGATGGTGCCGGCCTGGGCGACCAGGTGGCGATGCTGACCGACGGCCACCTCTCGGGCCTGGTCTGCAAGGGCCTGGTGGTGGCCGAGGTGGCGCCCGAAGCAGCCCTCGGCGGCCCGCTGGCGCTGGTGCAGGACGGCGATGCCATCACCGTCGACCTGGACACGCGGCGCGTTGACCTGGAGGTGCCCGAGGCCGAGATCGCGGCGCGGCGCGAACGCTGGCAGGCGCCGGCGCCGATGTTCGACCGCGGCTGGCTGCAGATCTACCGCCGCAACGTGAGCTCCAACGCCCGCGGCGCGGTGCTCGTCAACAAAGTGGAGTGATCTCGATGATCAATCGACGTTTCGCGCTGGCCCTGGTGGCCACGGCGCTGTGCGGTGCGGCGGGTGCGCAGACCGCGTTTCCCAGCAAGCCGCTGCGGTTGGTGGTGGGTTTCGCCCCGGGCGGCGCGGCCGATTCGGTGGCACGGGTGATCGCCCAGGCCCTGGGCAAGCAGCTCGGCCAGCAGGTGATCGTTGAGAACAAGCCGGGTGCAGACGGCATCCTGGCCGCGCAGGAGGTCCAGCGGGCCGCGCCGGACGGCCACACGCTGCTGCTGGGTACCAACACCGCGCTGGTGGCCGTGCCCTCGTTGCGGCCCAACCCACCCTACGACCCATTCAAGGCCTTCACGCCGATCAGCTCGGCCGGCCAGTTCTCGATGTTCCTGCTGGTCAACACGGCGTTGCCGGTGAAGACCGTGGCCCAGCTGCTGGAGCACGTGGCGGCCAACCCCGGCAAGCTCAACTCGGCCTCCAGCAACAGCGCGGCCGAGCTGGCCATGCTGCAGCTGCTGGGCGAGCGCAAGGTGCTCAACGTGCGCTACAAGGGCGATGTGCCGGCCCTCACCGACCTGGTGGGCAACAACATCCACATGATCTGGACCACCGGCACCAGTGCGCCGGCCTTTGTGAAGGACGGCCGCGCCCGCGCGCTGCTGACCCTGCAGCCGCAGCGCAGCCCGCTGTTGCCGGATGTGCCCACCGCCACCGAGGCCGGCCTGGGCACCCTGACCATCAAGCCCTGGGCCGGCTTCTTCGGCCCCGCTGGCATGCCGGCCGAGATCGTCAACCGGCTGAGCGCGGAGCTGGGGGCGGCCCTGCAGCGGCCCGAGGTGCGCGAGCAACTCGCCCAGCAGGGCTTCGATGGCCTGGGCATGACGGCGCCGCAGTTCACGGTGTTCTTCAAGCAGCAGTACGACACCTTCAACACCATCGTGCGCGAGCACAACGTCAAGTTCGACCAGTGAGGCCCCATCGGGCTGACAGGTTCTAAGCCAGCGGCCCCACCTTCAACCCGAACAGCTTGCCGTAGCGCAGCCCGATGTAGGCGTGCTCGCGCATCAGCATCTCCACCCGCGCTGACTCGCGCCGCTCCAGCGCCTCGACGACGAGCTGGTGCTGCAGCTGCGCGAAGCGCAGCTTCTCGTACTCCCGGTCCAGCGCGTTCGGGTCGATGATGATCGAGTCGGCGGAGGCGAAGGGCAGGTGGTTGTTGCGCGCGATGGCGTCGGCGATCACCGAGCTCTCGGTTGATTCGACGATGCTGCGGTGGAACACGTCGTTGAGGCGGCTCCAGCGGCCGATGTCGTCCTCGGTGAGGTGGCCCTTGGCGAGCAGCTGGGCGCCTTCGTCCAGGCAACCTTGCAGCGTGGCGCGCACCGCCTCGGGCATGCCGCGTTCGGCCAGGCGCCGCGCGGCCAGGCCCTCGAGTGCACCGCGCACTTCCAGCGCGCACTGCACGTCGTGCTCCGAGAAGGCCCGCACGACGATGCCCCGCTTGCCCACGGTCTGCAGCAGGCCCTCCTGCTGCAGCGTGCGAAAGGCCAGGCGCACGGGGGTGCGCGACACCCCCAGGGCGGTGGCCACCGGGATCTCCGCCAGGCGGGTACCGGCCGGGTAGTGGCCGTCGATGATCAGCTTGCGCAGCGTGGCCACCACGCTGCCGCTGCCAGAGGATGAGGCGTCCAAGATATCCCCTTGATTGGATCCAATTTAAGGAAATTCTTGCAGTCTACCGCGTTTGAATGGCATCATTGGATCCAATTCGAACCCGTGGAGCAAACTGATGTTTCCGAAAAACGCCTGGTACGTGGCCTGCACCCCGAACGAGATCGATGGCAAGCCGTTGGGCCGCAAGATCTGCAATGAACCCATCGTCTTCTACCGCGGTCCGGAGGGTGCGGTCGCGGCGCTGGAGGATTTCTGCCCGCACCGCGGCGCCCCGCTGTCGCTGGGCCGGGTGGTCGATGGCAAGCTGGTCTGCGGCTACCACGGCCTGGAGATGGGCTGCGACGGCAAGACCATCGCCATGCCCGGCCAGCGCGTGCGCGGCTTCCCGCCGATCCGCAGCTACCCGGTGGCTGAGCGCTATGGCTACGTCTGGGTCTGGCCCGGGGATGCTGCGCAGGCCGATGTCGAAGCCATTCCGGTGCCGGCCTGGCATGGCCAGACGGGCTGGGCGATGGGTGGCGGCCTGTTCAATATCCGCTGCGACTACCGCCTGCTGGTCGACAACCTGATGGACCTGACGCACGAGACCTATGTGCATGCCACCAGCATCGGGCAGAAGGAGATCGACGAGGCGCCGGTCAGCACCACGACCGACGGCGAGGTGGTCATCACCTCGCGCCGCATGGAGAACATTCAGGCGCCACCCTTCTGGCAGGACGCCATGGCGGCGAACGGGCTGGACCCGAAAGCGCTGGTCGATCGCTGGCAGGTCTGCCGCTTCGTGCCGCCGAGCAATGTGCTGATCGACGTGGGCGTGGCACTCGCCGGGTCGGGCGGGCCGGACGCGGATCTCGCGCACCGGGCCTCGGGCATCGTGGTCGACTTCATCACGCCGGAGACCGAGCATTCCTGCTGGTACTTCTGGGGCATGGCGCGCCACTTCCAGGCCGACGACGCCGCGCTGACCGACGAGATCCGCGCCAACCAGCAGAAGATCTTCGAGGAGGATCTGGAGATGCTGGAACGCCAGCAACTGAACCTGCTTGCGCACCCGACGCGTGACCTGCTTAAACTCAACATCGACACCGGCGGGGTGCAGGCGCGCCGCATCATCGAGCGGCGCATGGCAGCGGAGTCGAAACAAGAAGGCCAGACCGCATGAACGAGACCCTGAGCGTGCGCGTGGCGCGCAAGACCACCGAGGCGCTGGACATCTGCAGCTTCGAGCTCGTCGAGGCGGGCGGCGGCAAGCTGCCGCCCTTCTCTGCGGGCTCGCATGTGGATGTGCAAGTCGGTGACGGGCTGACGCGCCAGTACTCGCTGTGCAACGACCCGGCCGCGAGCCACCACTACCAGATCGCGGTGCTGCGTGACCCGAAGACGCGCGGCGGGTCGGCGGCCATGCACGAGCGGGTGAATGTGGGCGACCTGATCCGCATCAGCGCACCAAAGAACCACTTCGCGCTGGCCCACGATGCGCAGCGGCACCTGCTGCTGGCGGGCGGCATCGGCGTCACGCCCATCCTGTGCATGGCCGAGCGCCTGGCGGCCACCGGCGGCGAGTTCGAGATGCACTACTGCACCCGTTCGCGCGAGCGCACGGCCTTCGCCGATCGCATCGCCGCGGCCGCCTTTGCGCCGCGCGTGCAGTTCCACTTCGACGACGGCCCCGCCGGGCAGCGTTTCGACATCGCCGCCCGCCTGGCCACGCCCGAACCCGGCACCCACCTCTACGTCTGCGGCCCGAAGGGCTTCATGGACGCGGTGCTGGCCACCGCACGGGCACAGGGCTGGCCCGAGCCCCAACTTCACTACGAGTTCTTTGCCGCCGAGGTGGCGCCTTCGGCCACCGACGAGAGCTTCGAGGTGCAGGTTGCCAGCAGCGGCCGCGTTGTCGTGGTGCCCAAGAACCAGACCGTGGTGCAGGCGCTGGCGGCGGCGGGCATCGATGTGCCCACCTCCTGCGAGCAAGGGGTCTGCGGCACCTGCATCACCCGCGTCATCGAGGGCATCCCGGACCACAAGGACCTGTACTTCACGCCCGAGGAGCAGGCCGCGAACGACCAGTTCACGCCCTGCTGCTCGCGCGCGAAATCGGCGCGGCTGGTGCTGGACCTGTAGTCAATCGTCGCGCTTGGGCAGGCTGTGCGCGATGCCCTGGTGGCATTCGATGCAGGTCTTGCCCTCTTTCTGGCCCTCGGCCATCTTCTCCTGGGCGCGGGCGGTCTGCTTGTGCGGGTCCATTGCCTCCCAGCTGTGGCAGTTGCGGCACTCGCGCGAGTCGTTGGCCTTCATCGCCGCCCAGACATGTTCGGCCAGTTCGGCACGCTTGGCCTCGAACTTCTCCGGCGTGTCGATGGTGCCCAGCAGGTGGTGGTAGAGCTCGTTGCTGGCCTGGATCTTCCGCACCACCTTGCCCACCCAGTCTTTCGGGACATGGCAATCGGAACAGATCGCCCGCACACCGGATGCGTTCGCATAGTGCGGGCTCTTCTTGTACTCCTGATAGACCGTGCTCTGCATCTCATGACACGAGACGCAGAAGCCCAGGGTGTTGGTGGCCTCCATCGCGGTGTTGAACCCGCCCCAGAAGATGATTCCGGCCACGCCGCCCAGAACGAACAGCGTGACCGCTGCGCGGCCGGGCCACTTCACTTGGGCAGCTTCGTCAGGTAGGCGGCGATGTCGGCGGCGATCTGCGGGTCGAGCGCGCGCAGTGCAGGCATGGCCTCACCCGGCTGCCCGTTGAGGATCTTGTGCATCATCTCGGCGCCGTTGTCGGCCACCGAGCCCAGCGGCGGCGCGTCCTTCAGCTTCTTGCCGTCGGTGCCGTGGCAACCGGCGCACACGGTGTTGAAGTAGGCCTCGCCCTTGTCGGCATTGCCCTTGGCCTTGCCGCCTTCGACGTACTTGGCCACGTCGAGCTGGCCCTTGGAGAGGAACAGCGCCAGGTCGGCCGTGTCCTTGTCGCTCAGTTGCGCTGGCGTGTAGCCGTGCGTCTTGTCGCGCAGCATCGCGGCGATGGCCGCCGGGTCCTTGCCCTTGGCACCGGCGACACCGACGATGCCGGTGGCGTGCCCGCCCTTGGCATAGGCCCCATCCTTGCCGCGGTAATCCCAGCCGTGGCACTCCTTGCAGCGCCAGGAGGTGTCCTTGCCGTACTTGCCGTCCTTGACGGTGTAGGCCGGGTGGTCGGCGGTGGGCTTGGCGGCCTTGTTCTCCTCGAACCACTTGTCGTAGAGCCGCGCCCCGCGCGCCATGGCCGATTCGGTTTCGGCGGCGCCGGCAGGTGCCGGGCCGGCGAGGGTGACCAGCAACCCGACGAGGGCCGCGAACAAGGGTGTGCGGATGGGCGTCATGTCTCCTGCTCCTTCAGCGTGAAGTGTTGTGCGGTGGCCGCTCTGGCTGAGAGGGCCCCGGAACCATGCTGCGCGCAGGGGGATGCAGGGGACTTGACCGAGGTCAATCTCAGGGGCTGCGGCGAAGGCGGAATCAGTCGCGTTCGCCGTTCCGTCCGCGGCCCTCCGGCTCGTCGTCGGCGCTGCGGTGGCACTCCACGCAGTTCTCGACATCGCGGATGCCTTCTTCCAGGTGTTCTGCGCGTATCTTGGCGGGCTGGTGTTCGTGGCAGCCATAGCAGGTGTAGCGGCTGTAGTCGCTGCCTTTGTGGCAGGTCTCGCAGGTCGTGTCGTGGTCGCGGTCGAGCAGGAACAGCTTGTCGTGCTCGAAGGTGGCGGGCTTCCAGGCCTCCTGGCTGTGGCACTGCAGGCAGCCGCCGCGCACCTGGCGGTGCAGGTTGTCCACCGGGACACGGTGGCAGCTCTCGCAGCGCTCGCGCACCGCGGCCCGCAGCAGGCCGTGCGAGAACGGCTTGCGGCTGCGCTGCGTGAGCTTCGGCCCCAGGTGGTCGCTGTGGCAGGCCATGCAATCCTGCTCGATCAGATCCTGGTGGAACGAGGCCTTGATGGGCTTCTGAGAGATGGCCAACCCCCGGGTCGTGCGCAGCCCGATGTCGGGCAGGGCATGGCACGCCACGCAACGCTCGGACACCGCGCCGCGCCCTGGCGCATGGCAGGCAAAGCAGTCGGTGGCCAGGCTGGCGTGCCCGGAGACCAGGGCCCCGGGGCTGACCATCAGGTGCGGAAACACGAAGACCAGGGCCGCCGCCGCCAGCAGGTTGGCGCCGATGAGCCAGAGCAGCCAGCGCCGGCTCACTTCCAGCCCCAGAACAGGAACACGGCAACGATGTGGCCGAGGGCGAGCACCGCGAAGGCCAGGGTGATCGGGAAGTGGACGGCACGCCACTTCCGGACGGCGTCGAAGGTCAGGCTGTCCCAGTACATCCGGTCTGCCACTTCGTCGGCGGGCAGCCCGCCGGCGCGCATGCGCTGTCGAGCCTCCTCCAGCCGCCGCCGCGAGCGGTCGAGCAGGTACTTGCCGGTCAGGCCGCTGCCCACGTTGACCAGCATCGCCCAGACGGCCAGCCAGCCCAGGATGGCGTTGAAGTGGATGCCGGCATGCACCAGCACCAGCAGTGAACCGAGCCAGGCCATGCCCTCGTGCCAGCGCAAGAGTTGCATCGGGTTGCCGGATCGGATGAGCTTGCGCTTGCGCATCGAGTAGCCGAACGACCCGATGATCAGCAGGCTGCCCGGGATGCCCAGGTAGCGGCCGATCCAGGCCAGGTCGAGCAGGTGCAGCGCGGCATCCGCCAACAGGGCCAGCGCGACCAGCGCGCTGAACGACAGCACGAACGGCAGCACTTCGCGGCGGAGAAGGCGGGCCCGCATGGCGCTCAGGCCTCCAGGACCAACGGGCCGGCGGGCCTGCCGACGCACAGCAGGCAACGCGCGGGTGCCAGGGCGTGGTCCGGCGTGTGGGCGTAGTCGACGGCACCCGACACCACGGCGGTTTCGCAGCTCCCGCAGCCACCTGACCGGCATCCCGAATCCACCTCGACCCCATGCCGCTCGGCGAAATCGAGCAGGTTCGCGTCCTGCCCGTCCCACACCAGCGTGCGCCCCGAGCGGCGGAAGTGGATCTCGACCGGCTCGGCGTGCGGCGCCTCGGCGCGGCCCGGCATCGGCGCAGCCAAGCGGGCCGTTGCGGGGCCGAAGGCCTCGAACCGGATGTCCTGCGGCGGCACGCCCCAGGCCTGCAGGGCCGGCACCAGGCTGTCCATCATCGACGCAGGCCCGCAGATGTAGAACAGGTGCCGGCCGTGGGGCAGCGTGCGGCGCAGCAGGTCGATGTCCACATGCCCGGCATGCTGGAAATCGAGGCCAGCCCGATCCGCCGCTCTCGGCCGGCTGTAGGCCACCTGCAGGTGCAGCTGCGGGTGCGTGGCAGCCAGGGCCTCGACAGCCGCCTTGAAGGCGTGTTCGCCGCTGTGTCGCAGACCGTGGTACAGGTGGATCGACCTACCGGGCTGCTCGGCCAGGCACCAGTTCAGCATGCTGATCATCGGCGTGATGCCGATGCCGCCGCCGATCAACACGGCCGGAACCCCAGCCTCCTGGTCGATGTGGAAGCGGCCCGACGGTGCCTTGACCTGGAGCCGCGTGCCCACCTGCACCTGGTCATGGAAGTGGCTGGAGGATTCGCCAGGGGGCCACTCGGGATGGCCGGCCGGTGAGGGCACCCGCTTGACGGTGATGCGGTAGTGGGCAGGGTGGGGCCGGTCCGACAGCGAGTAGCAGCGGGTGATCTTTCTGCCGGGCAGTGCCAGCGAGAAGGTGAGGAACTGGCCGGGCCGAAAGGCCGGCAGCGCGGCACCGTCGGAAGGCTCGAGGTAGAACGAGCACTGGGTTCCATCCGGGTCCTCGAGGACCTTGCGCACCACCCGGAACTCACGCCAACCCGGCCAGGCGGCCGATGGGTCGGCCGACGGTGCCGCGGTGGGCTGCGCGAGCACGGTCGACCCGGCACCCCGGCTGCGCCACGCGGCCACGGCTCCGCCAACCACCAGCTGGATGCCCAGGGCGGTGGCGATCCAGGCCAGCAGTTGCAGCGCGGTCATCGAGATGGGTTGGCTTTCAGGGTTGGGTGGGCCGGGGCACCGCGCACGGCCACCGTCCAGGGGAAGACTATGCGCCGAACCTGATCGCCGGATTAACGCAGGTCAAGCCAGGCACCGGGCGCGCCCGAGGCGGCGTCACCGGGCCAACGGCAATCCCAGCACCAGGCGCGTCCCGGCGGGCCCGCCGCTCAACTCGAAGCTCGCGCCGAGCGCTGCCGCGCGGGCCTTCATGCTGGGCAGCCCGCGCCCACCCGCGCGTTCGGTGATGCCGGCATGGCGCCCATCGTCCTGCACGCAGACCTCCAGCGTCGTCTCCCGCTGCCGCAGCGAGATCGTCACCACCTGCGCTCCGCTGTGGCGCACGGCGTTGCTGAGCGCCTCCTGAACGATGCGCAGCAGCTGCAGCACGGCGGGCGCGTCCAGCCAGGGCAACTCGGGCACCTCGCCTTCCACCTGCCAGTCGAGCCGGATGCCGGCGGCCGCCAGCCGCGGGGCCATGCGGTAGCGCAGGTTGCCGAGCACGGCCGCCGGGTCGCGCTCGTCGCCGGCGAGTGAATCCACCGCCACCCGCAGGTCGTCCAGGCAATCCTGCAAGGTGCTGGCGAGCAGCCGCGGGTCGGCTGCCGGCGCACGGGCCTGCTGCAGGGCGGACAACAGGTGCAGCCCGAGGCCGTCGTGCAGGTCGCGCATCAGGCGCGTGCGTTCCTGCGCCTGGGCCTGCTCGCGTTCGGCCAGGCGCAGGCGGTCGAAGTTGTGCTCCAGCGCCTGCCGCTGCGCCTGGACCTGGCTGTGCAGGCTGGCCGACAAGCGTTGCGCCGCATCGAGCGCGTCCAGGTAGCGGCGCGTCAGCAGCCAGCCGATGGCGCCGAACAGGGGCAGCACGGCATAGGGCCGCAGGTGGTACAGGCCCTGCTGTCGGGTGTCGGCGATCAGGGCCGTGTCGTGCGCCAGCAGCATCAGGTACAGAAAGCCCGCCGCGGCGATGGCCACCGGCTCGGTGCGCCGGACATGCCAGGCGGCCCGCGACAGGCGGGCCTGCGCCCACAGCGTCATGCCCAGGCCCCAGGCGCTCAGCGGCAGCAGGTAGCGCCAGCTTGCCGCATCTGCCGGCATCGCCAGCATCGCCAGCACGCCGCTGGCTGCGTAGGCGGCCACCACCTTGCCCGCCAGGCGGCTGGGCGGCGCGCGGGGGTCGAGTTGCGCTGTGTAGCGCCAGGTGAACAGGGTGAAGCAGGCGATGAACAAGACCTCGCCGCAGGCGAACCACCGGCTCCAGGCCAGGTTGGACAGGGCCGCGTGCCAGGGCAGGTCGGTGAGCACGAGGTTCAGGTTGCGCAGGCCCCAGACGATGGCGGCGAGGCCGAACCAACCGAACACACCGTTGCTCCGCTCGCGCCACCACAGCATCAGCACATACACGCCGAGCATGATCGAGACGACGATGCTGGCCTGCACGCCGGTGATCTGCCAGAAGAAGCGCCAGGCGTGGGCACGCTGCAAGGTGTCGGCCGGGCCGAGGTAGACCTCGCCCAGGCCGCAGCGCAGCAGGCGGTAGCCCACCACCAGCACCAGCAGTTCGTTGGTCTGCGGGCCGGCGCGCAGCAGGTTGGCCGGCACCGCCGCCAGACGTGGCGTGTACATGTGGCGCGAGACCGGCTCGCGCATGCGGCCCACACCGCCGAGCGCCTCGCCGTTGACCCACAACTGCGCGTTCACCGAGAAGCCCGGCAGGTAGACCGCCGTGTCCTGCCCGGCCGCTGGGCCGTCGAAGCGCAGCCGGTACCAGAGGTAGCCCGCGTAGCCCGGCCGGGTGCCCGCCCAGTTGTCCGGCAGGCGCAGGGCTTGCCAGGCCGCGCTTTCAGGCGGCAGCTGTTCCGGATAGGTTTCGCCGGCCTCCAGCACCTCGGCCGCCGCCAGCACCTGCACACCAGGGCCGGAGACCTCGGCCGACTGCACCGGCATGCTCGGTGCCAGGGCCGTCAGCAGCGCTGCCAGGGCCCGGGCCGCGGCGCGCCACAGCGCTGCGCGCACGAAGCCGTCAGACCAGTGGTGGCTTGCCACGCAGGGCCTGGCGCTGGTTGAACTCGTAGACCGCCTCGGTGCGCGAATTCACCGACAGCTTCTGGTAGATGTTCTTGATGTGCGTGCGCACCGTGTTGGTGGTGATGCCCAGCGCGCCCGACACCTCGGCGTAGCTGAAGCCCTTGGCGATGCCGGTGAGCACCTCGTGCTCGCGTGCCGACAAGCCCCCCAGCCCGCCCGCGGGGCTGCCGGTGTCCAGCGGCACCGGGCCCGATTCACCCACCGGCAACCGTGTGCTGCGGTGCTGCCGGATCAGCAGCCGGGCGATGCGGGGCGTGAGCGGCGAGCCGCCCTGGCGCAGGTAGGCCAGGTGCTCGCGGATGTTGTCCAGGCTCGAATCCTTGATGAGGTAGCCGCTGGCGCCGGCCTCCAACGCGGCCACCACATGGGCCTCGTCGCCGAAGATCGTGATGACCAGGATGTCGCAGTCCGGCCAGCGGGTGGCGGCGCGGCGGATCACGTCGGTGCCGGGCTGGTCCGGCAGGCCCAGGTCGATCAGCACGATGTCGGGCCGGTGATCAGCCAGCCAGGCCAGCGCTTCGCCGGCCGTGCCGAAACAGACCAGGTCCGGGGCGTCGGCGCCTTGGGCCAACAGCCCGGCCAGCCACTGGCGGGTGGCGACATCGTCTTCGACCAGCAGCACGATTTCGCGGCGCTCGGCGGTTGGGGGGGCGGCCTCGTGCATCGTCGCCACAGTGTAGAGACCCCGGCGGCAGGTGCCGGCCACATCTTCGTGCGATGGCGGCGCGTGCCGCCGAACCGAAGAATTCGCCCGGCGAACCGCGGCCTCGGCGTTGCGCGGAGACACCTCGACCACGCCCCGCAACGACAAGGATCCCGACATGCGCCCAGCCACCATCCCAGCCACCACCGCCATGGCGGCCCTCACCGCGGCCCTGCTGTTCGCATCGGCCCAAGCGCTGGCGCAAGCGCCCGATGTTCAGGCCAAGGTCGCCATGACCGACAGCACGGCAGCACCACTGGCCGGCACCCGGCGGGTGGCGATCACCAACGTGGTGATCTCGTTCCAGGCCTCGGCCGGTGGCGAGAAGACCAACACCAGCGGCCTGTTCGCCGCCAAGACAGACGCCTCCGCCACCTTGC
The DNA here is from genome assembly GCA_018780145.1 of Vitreoscilla sp. GTDB lineage: Bacteria > Pseudomonadota > Gammaproteobacteria > Burkholderiales > Burkholderiaceae_C > Ideonella. The sequence goes on from JADMKA010000011.1 coordinate 74,009, forward strand.
AGATGCCCGAGATGGACACCAGGCTGCTGGCTGCGATCGCCGACGAGGCCTACCAACAGCTCAGGCTCGACCTGCAGGCCAACGGCTTCGAGGTGCTGCCCGAGGCTGCGGTGGTGGCCAGCCCGGCCTACAAGAAGATCCTCGCGATGGCGGGCTACACCAACTTCTCGAAGTTCGCCAACATGAACGGCGACGTCATGCTGGTCGGCGCCACCGGGCTCACGCCCTACCTCACCTACAACGCCGAAACCGGCAAGTTCGAGGCCACGTCCAAGTCCCTGATCAAGGGTTGGATCGAGAGCAGCTGGGGCACCAAGAGCTCCACCGAAGGCGGCCCGACAGGGATCCGCCTCGCAGAAATTTACGCGCTGCCGGGCCTGGAGGTGGACCTGGCCAAGGAACTGAACGCCAACCTGGTCAAAGCCCACTACGTGGTGACCCTGGGCTCGACGAAGGCGTCGGCCAAGAGCAGCTTCGCCGGCTCCAACGCCGCGCTGGGCACGAACACTTTCAAGAACTCCTACCAGGGCAGCGCCTACGCCCAGGTCGGCCTGCTGGCGGGGCAATCGCGCATCGCATTCAGGACCCCGGCCGCCAGCAGCAAGGGCGAGTCGGCCTCCCGCGGCTACACCGCCAACTTCGGCAGCAACGCCTCACCCGCCAAGGACGGCGACGTGGTGGTGTGCCTGGCCGAATCCCTGCTCGGCAGCACCGAGGTGTTTGCCATCGCCGAGCCCGAAACCAAGAAATCCAGCCTGCTGGGCTCGCTGCTGGGCGCTGGCGGCGGCACCGGCGCCGACGTGCAGTTCGCGTTCACCGCCTCCATCGGCGACCCCGCCGCCTACCGCGCCGAGGTCATCGGCATGCTGACGGTGGCGCAGCGCGACATGCTGGCGCTGGTCAAGCGATAGGAGGCTGTCGGGCCCCGGCTTCGGGCGTAAGCTTGCCTCCCAGGCCGTGCGCAGCCGGCCGCCAAGAACGAGGAGACAAGCATGAACGACGCCACCGATGCGCTGCGGCGCGAGCGGGTCACTGCAGTGCGGGCGCTCGTCGCCGCGCGGGTGCCGGCGCCCCAGCAGGCGCTGATCGAGGGCATCGCGCCCGAGTACTTCGCCCAGCTCGATGCCGACGACCTGGCCGCGCGAACGCCGGAAGACCTGCTCGGTTCCCTGCTCTCCCACTGGCAATTCGCCGCCACCCGTGAACCGGGCAGCCCCAAGGTGCGGGTCTTCAGCCCGTCGGTGGCCGAGCACGGCTGGTCCTCGCGCCACACGGTGGTGGAGATCGTCAACGACGACATGCCCTTTCTCGTCGACAGCGCGACGATGGAGGTCAACCGCCAGGGGCTGACGCTGCACCTGATCGCCCACCCGATCTTCGCCGTGCAGCGCGGCGCGGGTGGCGTGCTGGAGGCGATCAGCCCGCGCGGCGACGCCGCCGAGGCGCCACACGAATCGTGGATGCACATCGAGGTCGACCGCATGGTCGACCCGCAGCAGCGCGCCGAGCTGGCGGCCGGCCTCGAGCGCGTGCTGGCGGATGTGCGCGCCGCGGTGGTGGATTGGCGCGCGATGCTGTCGCGCCTGCACGAGGCCATCGACGAGCTGGGCAACCCGCCCGCCAGCCTGGCCCCCGCGCAGGCGGCCGAGAGCTGCTACTTCCTGCAGTGGCTGGCTGAGGACCACATGACCTTGCTGGGCTACCGCCAGCACGAGCTGGTCACCGAAGACGGCGAGGACGCGCTGCGCCTGGTGCCCGGCAGTGGCCTCGGCCTGCTGCGCGAGACGGCCGAAGAAAAGCTCTCCGCCAGCTTCTCGGCCTTGCCGGCGGCCGCCCGGGCTCTGGCCCGCGCGCCGCTGCCGGCCCTGGTGGTCACCAAGGCCAACACCCGGTCCACCGTGCACCGGGCCGGCTATACCGACTACGTGGGCGTCAAGCGCTACAACGCCGCTGGCGAGGTGATCGGCGAGCACCGCTTCATCGGCCTGTTCACCTCCACCGCCTACAGCGCCCGCGTGGCCGAGACGCCGCTGCTGCGCGGCAAGGTCGAGGCCATCGCCAGCCGCGCCGGGTTGCCGCCGGGGGGCCACCTGGCCAAGGCGCTGCACCACATCCTGGAGACCTTCCCGCGCGACGATCTGTTCCAGATCTCCGACGACGAGCTCTACGACACCGCGCTGGGCATCCTGGCGCTGGGCGAGCGCCAGCGGCTGCGGCTGTTCGTGCGCCGGGACCCGTTCGACCGGTTCGTCTCCTGCCTGGTCTACGTGCCGCGCGAGGCCTATTCCACCGACCTGCGCGTCAAGTTCCAGCGCATCCTGGTGGCGGCCTTCGCCGGCAGCGGCACAGATTTCGATGTGCTGCTCAGCGACACCCAGCTGGCCCGCATCCACTTCACCGTGCGCACCACGCCGGGCCAGGTGCCGGCCTTCGACAGGAAGGACATCGAGCAGAAGCTCGCCACGGCCTCGCGCCGCTGGGAAGACGAATTGCGCGACGCGCTGATCGACGCCGAGGGCGAGGCCCGCGGCATCGAGCACTACAAGCGCTGGGCCACGGCCTTCCCGCTGGGCTACCGGGAGCACACCAGCCCGCGTGCCGCGGTGCCGGACGTGCTGCGCCTGGCCAGCCTGAAGCCCGAATCGCCGCTGGCGCTGGCGCTCTACCAGCCGCTGGGTGCGGCGCCCGGCAGGCTGGGCTTCAAGGTCTACCGGCTCGGTGGCACGGTGGTGCTGTCGGACAGCCTGCCGATGCTGGAGCACATGGGCGTGCGGGTCCTCGGCGAGCACAACCACCGCCTGGACGCCGGCCCGGGCGTGGCGATCTCGCTGCATGACTTCGAGCTGCAGGCCCAGGTGGCCGAGGAGATCGAGCCCGAGACCCTGGCCCGCCTGTTCGAGGACTGCTTTGGCCGCGTCTTCCGCGGCGAGATGGAGAACGACGACTTCAACCGCCTGGTGCTGCGCGCCGGCCTGGGCGCCGAGGAGATCGTGCTGCTGCGCGCGTATGCGAAGTACCTCAAGCAGATCGGATTCGCGCTCTCGCAATCCACCATCGAGGCCACGCTGGCCGCCCACCCGCGCATCGCCCGCATGCTGGTGGGCCTGTTCAAGCTGCGCTTCGACCCGCAGGCACACGACGAACAGGGTGCCACCGCGCAGGGCAACGCGATCGAGAAGGCGCTGGAGAAGGTCAGCAACCTGTCGGACGACCGGGTGCTGCGCCAACTGCTGGCGGTGGTGCAGGCGACGCTGCGCACCAACTTCTGGCGCACGGGTGTCGGGCACTCCGGAGCGCCGGGCCCGCGCCGCAGCTTCCTGAGCTTCAAGTTCGACTCGGCCAAGGTGCCCGGCCTGCCCGAGCCGAAGCCGCTGTACGAGATCTTCGTCTACTCGCCCCGCTTCGAGGGCATCCACCTGCGCGGCGGCAAGGTGGCGCGCGGCGGGCTGCGCTGGTCCGACCGGCCGGAGGACTTCCGCACCGAGGTGCTGGGCCTGGTGAAGGCGCAGATGGTGAAGAACACG
>JADMKA010000002.1 GCA_018780145.1 Vitreoscilla sp.
GGCGCCGATCTCGGCGCCGCGCAGCGCCGCGGCGGTGTCGGTGGTGAAGAAGGGATTTCCCGTGCCGGCAGCGAAGACCACCACCTTGCCCTCTTCGAGGTACTGCAGGGCCTTGGGCCGCACGTAGGGCTCGACCACCTGCTCGATCGCGATGGCGGACATCACGCGTGCCGTCATGCCCTCCTGCCGCATGGTGTCTGCCAGGGCCAAGGCGTTCATCACCGTGGCCAGCATGCCCATGTAGTCGGCCGTGGCTCGGTCCATGCCGACCGAGCCGCCGGCCACGCCGCGGAAGATGTTGCCGCCGCCGATCACCACCGCCACCTCGCAGCCGAGCTGCGTGACCTCCTGAACCTCGCGCACCATGCGGACGATGGTGGCCCGGTTGATGCCGTAGGCATCGTCGCCCATCAGGGCCTCGCCGGACAATTTCAGCAGGATGCGTCGGTACGCCGGCATGCGGGGGTCTCCCGAGGTGGAGTGGTCTGGAGGATAGGCTGGAAGTGTACGCGGCGGCACCCGGGAGGGCCGCCGCGCCAGGTGGCTTGACGAAGCTTTACTGGCCCTTGGCGGCAGCCACCTGGGCAGCCACTTCGGCAGCGAAGTCGTCGACCTTCTTCTCGATGCCCTCGCCCACCACGTACAGGGTGAAGCCCTTCACCGTGGTGGCCTTTTCCTTGAGCATCTGCTCGACGGTCTGCTTGTCGTTTTTCACGAAGGTCTGGTTCAGCAGCGAGACCTCCTTCAGGAACTTCTGCACCGAGCCCTCGACCATCTTGGTGACGATCTCGGCCGGCTTGCCGGATTCGGCGGCCTTCTCGGCAGCAACGCGGCGCTCGACCTCGATCAGCTCAGCCGGCACGTCGCTGGTGGCCAGCGCCTTCGGCTTCATCGCGGCAACGTGCATCGCCACGTCCTTGGCTGCCACGTCGTCGCCGGTGAACTCCACCACCACGCCGATGCGCGTGCCGTGCAGGTAGCTGGCCAACTGGCCACCATCGGCGTAGCGCTTGAAACGGCGGATCGACATGTTCTCGCCGATCTTGCCGATCAGGCCCTTGCGAACGTCTTCGACAGTCGGGCCGAAGCCGTCTTGCGACAGCGGCAGCGCCGACAAGGCAGCCACGTCGGCTGGGTTGTTGGCCACCAGCAGTTCAGCGCAGGCCTTGGCGAACGCCAGGAACGAGTCGTTCTTGGTCACGAAGTCGGTTTCGCAGTTGACTTCGACCATCGCTCCAGTCGTGCCGCTGACGACAGCGCTGATCACGCCCTCGGCGGTCACGCGCGAGGCGGCCTTGCCGGCCTTGCTGCCCAGCTTGACGCGCAGGATCTCTTCGGCGCGCACCGCGTCGCCATCGGCCTCGGTCAGGGCCTTCTTGCATTCCATCATCGGCGCATCGGTCTTCGCGCGCAGTTCGGCGACCATGCTGGCGGTAATTGCAGGCATCTTCAACTCTCCATGGCTGTGGCGTTCAGGGGTCTCCTGGACGCCGGAAGTTCCGTCAGACTCTTGTCTGGGGGTATGAAAAAGGGGCCTGTGACAGCCCCTCGTTCCGCAGGCGCTCGCGGCGCCTCGATCAGGCGTCTTCGCTGACTTCGACGAATTCGTCGCCGCCGGCCGCCACGGCCTGGACCAGGTCGGCACCGGCATTCGCCTTGCCTTCCAGCACCGCGTCGGCCACCGCACGCGCATACAGCGCGACGGCCTTGGCCGAGTCGTCATTGCCAGGGATCACGTAGTCCACGCCGTCGGGCGAGTGGTTGGTGTCGACCACGCCGATCACCGGGATGCCCAGCTTCTTGGCTTCGGCCACGGCGATCTTGTGGAAGCCCACGTCGATGACGAACAGGGCATCGGGCAGCGCGCTCATGTCCTGGATGCCGCCGATGTCCTTCTCGAGCTTGGCCAGCTCGCGGTCGAACATCAGGGCTTCCTTCTTGATGCGCATCTCGGCGCCGGAATCCTTGACCGACTGCATGTCCTTCAGCTTCTTCAGCGAACCCTTGACGGTCTTGAAGTTGGTCAGCATGCCGCCGAGCCAGCGCTGGTCGACGAAGGGCATGCCGGCGCGCTGCGCCTCGAGAGCCACGACCTCGCGGGCCTGGCGCTTGGTGCCCACCATCAGGATCGTGCCGCGCTTGCTCGAGAGCTGGCGCACGAACTTCATCGCTTCCTCGAACTTCGGAAGCGTCTTCTCGAGGTTGATGATGTGGATCTTGTTGCGATGGCCGTAAATGAACGGGGCCATCTTGGGGTTCCAGAAGCGGGTTTGGTGACCAAAGTGGACACCGGCTTCCAGCATTTCACGCATCGAAACGGACATGGTTACTCCGAAGGTTGGGTCTAGAATCCCGGCACAAATCGCAACCCTGCTTGCCCCCTGATACACGGGGAAACGCAGGATCACGACACCTTGTTCAGAAAGCCGGGTTCGCGAATTCGGAAGGCCCTCGTGGCGGGTGCCCCTCGCCAAGCGAGGAGCCCAGTGCCGGTCGGTGCTCTTCCGGTTCAGCGGGAACCCGGTGATTCCTACACCCCATGGGCTCCCAGCTAAACCCAAAGATTGTAGCAGGCCGGAACCCGGCCTCCTGTGCCGGCATCGCGCCCCTAGCCTCAGACGGCTGCCAAGGGGGCGCGTGACCATGCAGATCGCCGTGATCGGCGCAGGCCTGGTGGGAGTCAGCACCGCCTTGGAGCTCTCCCGGGATGGCCACGAGGTCAGCGTCTTCGAGCGTGGCGCCAGCATCGCCACCGGGGGCAGCTTCGCGCCGCATGGCGCCATCGTGCCGGGCCTGCTCCAAGGCCCTCCAGCCTGGGGCCTGCGGCTTTGCGGCCCCCTGGCGTCGACGTTGCCGGTGCACTGGCCCGGGCAATGGAGGCGTTGGCGCGCAGATCACTCTGAGCGGGCAGCGTCAGCGCGGATGATGGCCGGCGACCTGGCCCGGCTCGGGCTCCGGCAGTTGACCGCCACCACCGAAGCCGAACAACTGGAGATCGAAGGCAGTCGCGGCGCGCTGATGATGGTTCGGCGCCAGGCTGATTGGGCGCGTGCCCAAGCACTCGCAGAGTCCCTGTCCACCATCGGAGAACGCGTCGAACTGCTGTCGGCCGACGGGGCTCGACTGATCGAGCCAGCCTTGAACGGCGAAGCGGCCCTGGCAGGCGCACTGCATTGGCCGCTCGCCTTGTCGACCAACTGCCGCCAGTTGGCGCAGTCGCTCAAGAGCGCCTCGCAACGCCTGGGCGCACGCTACTTCCTGCTGAATGCGGTGCAGGCACTGAGGCCGGGGACCCGCCCCGCTGTCTTTGCGTTGCCCACCGGCGGCGACGGCCTACCGGGCGCAGCGCCACAGGAGTTCGATGCGGTGGTCGTCTGTGCCGCGGCGGATTCGGCCGCCCTCCTGCGGCCGCTGGGCATTCGGCTGCCGTGGCAGGCCATCCACAGCTGTTCCGTCACGGCCCCCTTGCGCGACGGTGACGAGGCCGACCAGCAGCTGCCGCGCGGCATCTTGCTGGACCCAGACCGACACCTCGTCATCAGCCGCCTGGGACAGCGGGTGCGCGTGGCCGGGCGTGCGCGGCCGGGCCCGCCGCGCCAGGTGCCATCGTCCAGCGATGTCGCACCCTTGTACGCCGCACTGGACGACTGGTTTCCTGGGGCGGCCCGTCAAGCCCGAGCCCAGGCATGGGCTGGCGCACAGCCGGCCTTTGCCGATGCCTTGCCGGCGCTGGGCCCCAGCGGCGTTCCCGGCATCTGGCTGAACCTCGGGCACGGCGCGCATGGGGCTGCCTGGGCAGGCGCCACTGCGCGTTTGCTGGCAGAGCGTTTGGCAGGCAAGACGCCCAGCCTGGACATGACATCGCTGGATCCGCAGCGCCTGCGCTAAGCTGCCACCCATGAACCGACCCCCGCGGCAGGTCCTGTCAAGCCCTGGCGGCTGGCCCCTGCATGACAGCGCCGCCACGCGCGAGATCGAGCTCGCGGCGAGCCGCGAGCTGCCCGCGCATGCGTTGATGCAACGCGCGGGCGCTGCGGTGGCGCGAATGGCATTGGCCATGGCACCGCACGCCGGCAAGGTCCACGTGCTCTGCGGGCCCGGCAACAACGGTGGTGATGGCCTGGTCGCCGCCCGGCTGTTGCACCTGGCCGGGCGGGCCATCTCGGTCACGCTGCTGGCCGACCCGCAGCGGTTGCCACCCGATGCCGCCCAGGCACACACCGCGGCATGCGAGGCCGGTGTACCGATCGAACGGGGGGTGCCCCGCTTCGACGACTGCCACGATGGGCCCGGGCTGGTCATCGATGCGCTGCTGGGTCTCGGTCAGGCACGCCCGATCGTCGGCGACATGGCCAACACCGTGGCGGCCTTGGCGCAAAGCCGTGTGCCCGTCCTCGCGGTCGATGTACCCACCGGTTTGTGCGCCGACACGGGCCGAGCCCTGGGCGAACACTGGGTCCACGCCAGCGTGACCTTGTCACTGCTGACCTTGAAACCGGGCCTGTTCACGGGCCAGGGGCGCGACGCGGCAGGCGAGGTCTGGTGGGATGACCTTGGCGCGGCGGCCCCGCCCACCGCGCCCGTGGGCCGCCTGGCCGGCGCCCAGGACGCACGCGACGCACTCGCCGCACGCGTCGGCGCAGCGCACCGCAGCCACAAGGGCAGCTTCGGCGATGTGTGGGTGATTGGCGGTGCACCCGGCATGGCGGGTGCGGCGCTGCTGGCAGCCACCGCGAGCCTGCATGCCGGTGCCGGGCGGGTCTTCGTGTGCACACTGGGCGAACAGGCCGCTCTGCATGCGCCGGAGCTGATGCTGCGCAACTGGGCCGAGGCCCGTGCCACCCAGGCCCTCGATGCCGCGACCGTGGTGTGTGGCTGCGGCGGCGGCGACGCCGTGAGCGCCGTTCTGCCGGAGGTGATCCACCAGGCAGCGCGCCTGGTCCTGGATGCCGACGCCTTGAATGCCGTCGCTGGTGACGCCGGCCTGGCCAAGCGCCTTCGAAGCCGCGGCCTCCGGGGCCAGCCGACCGTTCTGACGCCGCACCCCCTGGAAGCCGCACGCCTCCTGGGAACCACGGTCAGCGAGTTGCAAGGCCGCCGCTGGCAGGCGGCGCAGGACATGGCCGAGCGCTTCCACGCGGTGGTGGTGCTCAAGGGCTCGGGCAGCGTGATCGCGGCTCCCGGCACCCGGCCTCTGATCAACCCCAGCGGCAATGCCCGCCTGGCCACACCGGGCTCCGGCGATGTGCTGGCAGGTTGGTTGGGTGGCTGCTGGAGCAGCCAACTCCGTGAATCGCCCAGCTCATTGGAGGCCGCATCCATGGTGGCCGCCGGCTGTGTGTGGTTGCATGGCCGAGCCGTGGAGCCTGGGCCGGGCCTTCCGCTGCCAGCCAGCCGCCTGATCGACGCGATGGCCCAGGCCGCCTCGGCGTTGGGGTGAGCGCGACGTTCAGCGGCGGGTGCGGGGCTTCGGGCTGCGCCCTGTCGAGCTGGCCGACTTGGAAGACCTGTCCTCGCCACCGGTCTGGCCGCGCGCGTTGCCAGTGCCCCCCCGCGGGGCCGTGGCCTTGCTCTTGCGCTTCGAGGCGGCGGCGCCGGACTTGGCCTGTCGCGTCGCGCGTTTCTGTTCGCGGTCGGCCGACTTGACATCGGTCAGCGCCTCGACGGCACCGCCCTCGCCTCGCCCGGACGAGCGGCCGCGCGACAGCAACCGGTCGCCCTCGCCCTCGTGGACCATGCGGAAGTCGATCCGCCGGCCGTCGAGATCCACCCGGCTGACCTGAACGCGCACGCGCGCCCCGATCACATAGCGGATGCCGGTTCGCTCGCCGCGCAGCTCCTGGCGGACCTCGTCGAAACGGTAGTACTCGCCCCCCAGTTCGGTGATGTGCACCAGGCCATCGACATACAGCGCATCGAGCGTCACGAACAGGCCGAAGCTGGTGACGGCGCTGACCGTGCCGGCGAACTCCTCGCCCAGGTGCTCGCGCATGTAGCGGCACTTGAGCCAGGCCTCGACGTCGCGAGAGGCTTCATCCGCACGCCGCTCGTTGGCGCTGCAATGCGCGCCGGCGCCCTCCCAGAGCTCCTGCTCGCTGACGTGCGGCTTGGCCGTCTTGCTCGCCTTTCGCAGCTTGACGGGCCGGCCCGCCTCGGCCGCCTCGCCGGTCGACAGGTGGTAGCGCTTGCCGGCCAGGATGGCCTTGATCACGCGATGGACCAACAGGTCCGGGTAGCGGCGGATCGGGCTGGTGAAGTGGGTGTAGGCACCGTAGGCCAGGCCGAAGTGGCCGCTGTTGGCCGGGGTGTAGATGGCCTGCTGCATGGATCGCAGCAGCATCATGTGGATCTGCGCCGCGTCGGGCCGGTCCTGCGTGGCCTTGGCGATGGACTGGAACTCGGCGGGCGCCGGGTCTTCGCTCAGGCCCAGGCCCAGCCCAAGGCTCTTCAGGTAGCTTTGAAGCGTCGTCCGCTTCTCCGGCGTCGGGCCCTCGTGGACGCGGAACAACGAGGGATGCTCGGCCTGCGCGATGAAGTCGGCCGAGCAGACGTTGGCGGCCAACATGGCCTCCTCGATCAACCGGTGCGCATCGGTGCGCGTACGCGGCACGATCTTCTCGATGCGGCCGTTCTCGTCGCAGACGATTTGCGTTTCGGTGGTCTCGAAGTCGATTGCGCCGCGCCGTTGGCGCGCCTTCAGCAGCGCGCGATACACCTCGTGCAGGTTCAGCAGCTGCGGCATCAGGTCGCGCCGCTTCGCCGCTTCCGGGCCGCGTGTGTTGGTCAGCGCCGCGGCGACCTCGGTGTAGGTCAGGCGTGCATGCGATCGGATCACCGCAGGAAAGAACTGGTACGCGTGCAGGTCGCCCTCTGAGGTCACGAGCATGTCGCACACCATGGCCAGGCGGTCCACCTCGGGGTTCAGCGAACACAGGCCGTTGGAGAGCTTCTCCGGCAGCATCGGGATCACGCGCCGCGGGAAGTAGACCGAGGTGGCACGGTCGTAGGCGTCGTCGTCGATCGGCTGGCCCGGCTTCACGTAGTGGCTCACATCGGCGATCGCCACCACCAGGCGCCAGCCGTTGAAGGCCGTCTTGCCGCGACCGGCTTTGTGCGGCTCGCAGTAGACCGCGTCGTCGAAGTCGCGTGCGTCCTCGCCGTCGATGGTCACCAGGGCCACGTCGGTGAGGTCGACCCGGTGCTTCATGTCGACCGGGCGAACCTTGTCGGGCAGCGCCGCGGCCTGGGCCAGGGTCTCGGGGGAGAAGCGATGTGGCACCTCGTACTTGCGCACCGCGATCTCGATCTCCATGCCGGGATCGTCGATCTCGCCGAGCACCTCGGTGACTCGGCCCACCGGCTGCGAGTACATCGACGGAGGTTCGGTGAGTTCAATGGCCACCACCTGCCCTGCCGTGGCGCTCGCCGTGGCGTTCTTCGGGATCAGGATGTCCTGGCCGTAGCGGCGGTCTTCCGGCGCCACCAGCCAGATGCCGTTCTCGTGCAGCAGCCTGCCGATGATCGGCGCCTTGCGGCGCTCGAGGATCTCGAGGATGCGGCCCTCGGGCCGGCCCTTGCGGTCATAGCGGATGACGCGGGCCCGTACACGATCCCGGTGGAGGACCGAGCGCATTTCCTGCTGCGAGATATAGACATCGGGCTCGCCGTTGTCGCATTGGAGGAAGCCATGGCCATCTCGGTGGCCGAGCACGATGCCTTCGACTTCGCTCATGAGGGCGCCACTCAGCGGTGGCGTACTTGCGTTTGATTTTGTTTTGATGATATAGTCCTATCTTTCGGTGGCTAGCAGCTGCATGTCACCGAATAAGCCCAGGTGGCGGAATTGGTAGACGCACTAGTTTCAGGTACTAGCGGGTAACTC
>JADMKA010000225.1 GCA_018780145.1 Vitreoscilla sp.
CGCGACGACGATCATCAGTTCGATGAGGGTGAAACCTTGTTGGACGCGCTTCATGTGAAAGCTCCTGAATGTGCGGGGGTGGCGGGAGGGACTGGGTAGGACAGCTGCGCCGCCCTTGCCCCCCTAAGTGCGAAACCCGTGCCAGCCTGTTCTGGCCTGTTTCTTGTGACTTCTGAACGCTACCTGACCGAATTGGTCAGTTCGGGCCGCCCAGTTCGGTCGATTCCCGCCGGCAGGTGACGAAATTTGTCAGCCCAGCGACAGGATGTCGCCGGCCTGCAAGGCGCGCAGCGGCTGGCCTGGCAGGCGCTGGGCCAGGTCGGCGCGGATGGCGTCGAGCTCGCCGGGCTTGATGTGGGTCAGCAGCACCTGAACGCCGGCCGGCACATGGGCCAGCTCGGCGGCCAGGGTCGAGGGGCAATGGTGGCGTGCGTCGTGCGCCACCGCGCGCTCGCTCTCCGGGAACGCGATCTCGATCACCAGCTGGGCGATCTGGCGCCCGGCCAGCGTCGACCACAGGGCGGGGTTCGGGCCGGTGTCGCCGGTGTAGACCCAGGCGCCGGCGGCCCCGTCGACAGCAAAGCCGCAGGCCGGCACCGCGTGCGAAGCCGGCAGCACCTCGACCCGGCGCCTGGCAGCGCCGAGCGTAAGCACCTGGCCCACCGTGAGGGGCACCAGGGCCAGGACCGGTTCGTGGGCGCGCGGCAGGCGGGTGAAATCGGGCCACAGCTGGTCGTTGAAGAGGTGGCGGCGCAGCACCTCCAGCGTCTCGGGCAGGGCGTGGACCTGGATCGGCGCGCGGCCGGCGCGGCGGCGCATCACGCTGTCGGCCAGCAGCGGCACGCCCAGCACATGGTCCAGGTGCGAGTGGCTGAGCAGGATGTGGTCGATTCGGGCGAGCTCATCCAGCCCGAGATCACCGACGCCGGTGCCGGCGTCGAACAGGATGTCGTCGTCGAGCAGGAAACTGGTGGTGCGGCAACCCCGGGCGATGGAGCCCGAGCAGCCGAGCACGCGGATGTTCATCGGGGGCTGCACGGCGCACCCTCCGCGTCATGGCCCAGTTGGTGGGCGAGGCGGCTGGCCAGGGCGGCCAGGGCAGGCGGAACAAGAGGTGTCGTAGCGGCGGGCAAGATGGTCGTCGGGGCAGGCGAGAGGAGTGGCGCCAGCTCTGCCAGCGCCTGCTCCGCATGGTGCTGCCGCGCCAGCGCCTGCGCAAGGTGCCAAGTGCGCACTTGGGCCTCGAGTGTGGGGGCCGTGTCTGCCGTGGTGGGCAGTGGCGTGAAGACTGTCACGGCCTGCTGGCGGCCGCGGATCGGGAAACGGTCCACCTCCACCCAGACCCAGGGTTGCGCGGCGTCGCCGCAGGCGGCGCGGGTGGGCTCGTCCACCAGCAGGGCCACGCCGGCCTCCCGCGTCAGCGCCTCCAGCCGTGCGGCCAGGTTCACCGCGTCGCCGACGGCGGTGTAGCTGCGCCGCAGCTGTGAGCCGAGGTCACCGACGCAGACCACGCCGGTGGCCACGCCGATGCCGAAGCGAACCGGCGGCAGGCCCCGCGCGGTGAGCTGGGCGTTGAGCGGACCGGCGCTGTCCGCCAGCGCCAGCGCCGCCTGCACGGCGCGCCGGGCGTGGTCTGGCTGGGCCTGGGGCGCGCCCCAGAAGGCCATCACCGCGTCGCCAATGAACTTGTCCAGCGTGCCGCCGTGCGCATGGACCACCTCGGTGGCGCGCGAGAAGTAGGCATTGAGCAGCTCGCGCAGGGCATCCGGTGCCAGGCCTTCGGACACGCTGGTGAAGCCACGCAGGTCGCAGAACATCACGCTGAGCTCGCGGTTGTCGGCCGCCATCGCCTGGCCCGCGGGCTGGCGTGCCAGCTGGCGGGCACGGTCGGGTGGCAGGTACAGGCTGAAGGTGCGGAACAGCGCCCGCCGGCCTTCCAGCTCACGCAGGAAGCTGTAGACCAGCACGCCCAGGGCCAGCAGGCCGCCCAGCGCAGCGGCGCTGGCCCAGGGCAGCACGAGCCCCGCCCCGCGGGCCGCGGCCAGATGGCCCGCCGCCAATGCCAGACCGAGGCCGCCCGCCGCCCCCAGGGCCCGGGTGGCGCCCCAGCGGCTGGCCGCCCAGGCCGACAGGGCCAGCATCAGCAGCAACTGGGCCGCCTCGAAGCCCGGTGCCCAGGCCGGCCGGTACGGCATGCTGCCGGACAGCAGGCCCGCCAGCAGGTGGGCATGGACTTCCACGCCCGGCATGGCCGGGTGGACCGGTGTGGCACGCAGGTCGGCCATGCCCGGGGCCGAGCTGCCGACCAGCACCCAGTGGCCGGCGAGCGAGCCGGCCGGCTCCTGGCCGGCCAGCAGGTGGCTGGCCGGCACGTAGCGGAAGCTGCCCCCGGCCGGCCCGCCCGGCCCGCGAAACGGCACCCGAAATGCCCCTTGATCGTCCAGCGGCAGGCGGCGCGAGGCGCCGTCGGCACTGCGGAACCACAGGGCCGACAGCTCGGGCTGCCCGCCGGCCAGCGGTGCCGAGGCGGTTTCTGCGGCCACGGCCGGCCGGCCGGTGGCCTCGTGCCAGAGGCTCAAGGCCAGCGACGCCCGCAGCTGGCCGTCGAGCTGCGCCACCGCCGGGACCCGGCGCACCACGCCGTCGTCGTCGACCAGGGCGTTGAAGAAGCCGGCCCGGGGTGCGGCGTCGGCCAGCACCGGGGTGTTGGCGCCATAGCCGCTCCAAGTGGGCAGGCGAAACGGCGGGTCCGCCGGCAGCCAGGGCGGCGGCAGTTGGCCATGGCGCTGGCCGCCGCGGTCGGCGCTGAAGTAGTAGCCGAGAACCACCGGGCGGTCACGCAGGGCGGTGGCGAAGCGGCCGTCCTGGTCGAGTTGCTGGCGCCAGGCCGGCAGGCGCGAGGCGAGCGCGGGGTCGGACTCGGCCAACAGCGCCAGCGCCGGCCCGGCGCCGGGGTCGGGCTCGGCGAACACCATGTCGAAGCCGATGCCGGCGACCTGCTGCCGCTCGATCAGTTCGTCCACCAGCGCGGCCAGCCGGCCGCGCGGCCAGGGCCAGCGGCCGATGGCCTGCAGGCTGGCTTCGTCGATGTCGACGATGGTGATGCGGGGGTGGGCGGCGGCCGGCGGATCGCCGGCGCGCTGGCCCAGGTCGTCCAGCGTGGTTTCGAGCCGGGCCAGCGGGGCCAGCGGGCTGACGACGGCGTGCCAGCAGCCGATGACGGCCAGCGCCGAGGCCGCCAGCCAGAGGGCACCGCGCGCGGTCAGGCGCGGCGGCACGGCCGGGTCAGCCTTGGATGAACTGCATCTGCGTGCCGGCCAGGTCGATGATGTCGCCGTTCTTCAGCGAGACCACGCCGTCGCCGACCGGGTTGCCGTTCACGCTGGGGTGTGCCGTGCCTTCGACATGGCTCAGCACATAGCCGGTGGGGCGCTTGGCGATCGAGGCCACCTGCACGCCGGGCTTGCCGACGGTGGTGACGGCCTTGGTCAGCAGCACCTCACGGCCGGCGGCGCCGCCGTTGAGCACCTTGATCGAAGCCGGGATCATGGCGTGGGCCGGCGGCGGGATGGTGGCAGGCGCCGCGACCGGCGGCGGCAAGGTGCCCGGCCGCAGGACCATGGTCTTCTCGTAGTCGGGGTACTCCTCGCCGACGTACTTGATGCGGTACTTGCCGATCTCGACCGTGTCGTTGTGCACCAGCAGCTGCTTCTTCACGGCCTTGCCGTTGATGTAGGTGCCGTTGGTGCTGTTCAGGTCCTCGATGAAGACGTCGGCGCCCACGGCCAGCATGACGGCGTGCTCGCCGCTGACGGCGAGGTTGTCGATCACGATGTCGTTGTACGGCCGCCGCCCGAGGGTGGTGCGATCCTTGGTGATCGGCACTTCCTTGATGACGACGTTGTCTAGAGATACGACCAGCTTGCCCATGCCTGTCCTTGTTTTGTCAGGGTCCGAACGCGGGAGTTCGCCTCGACGTGCTGTACCGCCTGGCCTTCAGCTGAACGCCTTCAGGCACGACGGAATGGCCACCAAGCCCGCCCGGTTGGAGCGGCCCCCCCCTTGGCGTGCACCAGGACCACCGAGATATTATCCCGGCCGCCCGCTGCGTTGGCGGCCGCTATCAGCGCGTGTGCGGTCGTGGCGAGACTGTCGTTTGCGCGCATCACCTGGGCGATGGCCGGGTCGGGCAGCATGTCGGACAGCCCGTCCGAGCACAGCAGCAGCGTGTCCCCCGGGCGCACCTCGTGGCCGACGATCTCCAGCTCGACCTCGGGCTCGACGCCCACGGCGCGGGTGACGAGGTTGCGGTTCATCGAGAACACCGCCTCCTCGGGCGTCAGCAGGCCGGCGTCGATCTGCTCTTGCAGCAAGGAATGGTCGCGGCTGAGTTGCTCCAGCCGGCCGGCGCGCCAGCGGTAGGCCCGCGAGTCACCGATGTGGCCGATCCACAGGCGGTCGTCGTTGAACAGGGCTGCCACCAAGGTGGTGCCCATGCCGGCGTACTCGGCACGGCTTTGCGAGGCGTCGAAGACGGTTCGGTTGGCGTGGCTGGCGCCCGCCATCAGCGCCTGGCGGATCTCGGCCTCGTCGCGCGGGCTGCGGGACTCGGCCACCCAGCGGGCCATGTGGTCGACCACGCAGTCGACGGCCATCGCGCTGGCCACCTCGCCGGCGTTGTAGCCGCCCATGCCGTCGGCCAGCACGGCGAGGCCGATGGCGTCATCGACCCGGACGGCGTCCTCGTTGTTGCTTCGCGCTCGCCCGGTGTCGACGGCGCTGAAGAATTCGAGTTGCATGCTCACGGGTGCGTGGGGGGAGGCTGAGGCGGACGAGGCATTGTGCCTTCGCCAGGCGAAACCTTGGCGAGAAGCAACCCGGATTCGCCCGCCAGTCCACGGAGTTCACGCGCCAGTTGGTGGGCGTCCACAGGCCGATCCTCCGGGCGTTTGGCCAGCAGGCGGGCCACCAGGTTCGACAGGCTGGCCGGCAGGTCCGGGCGCAGGCTCGACAGCGCTTGTGCGGGCTGGGTGGCCATCGCGGCGAGCAGATCACCCATCGATGCGGCCTCGAAGGGCAGTCGGCCGGTGAGCAGCTCGAACAGCAGCACGCCCAGCGCATACAGGTCGCAGCGGGCGTCGACCGGCGCATTGGCGAGTTGCTCGGGCGCCATGTAGACGGGCGTGCCGGCGATCACGCCACTGCGGCTGCGCTCGCCATCGCTGAGGTGCGCGCAGCCGAAATCGGTGATCTTGAGGGTGTCGCGCAGCGGGTCGAACAGCAGGTTCGCGGGCTTGATGTCCCGGTGCACCACACCCATCTCGTGCGCATGGGCCAGGGCCTCGGCCGCGCGGGCCACGAGGTCGATCACCACCGGCTCCGGCAACAGGCGCGTCGGGAGCGTGTAGCGCACCAGGTCGCTGCCGGCGACCCACTCCATGGCGATCCAGCCATAGGCGCTGTCGCCACGGCCCTCCAGGCCGGCCGCGTGGGTGCGCACGATGCCGGGATGCCGCAGGCGGGCCACTGCCTGCGATTCACGCAGAAAGCGCTCGCGGGTCAGTTCGCTGCCATGAAAGCGCACGGTCTTGATCGCCAGCGGTGCTCCGGTGGCGGGGTCGGTGGCCAGGTGCAGCTCGCCGAGTGCCCCGTGCGCAAAGGTGCGCACCAGGCCATAGCCACCGATCGAGACACCGGGCATCTCGGTCGCGGCGGGGCGAGATTCGGGCGTGGCCGCATCGGCCGCGCGCGCACCGCGCCAAGGCCAGTGCCAAGCCTGGCTCCAGAATCCGGTGCCTGTGCCACCCATCCGCGCTTGTCCTCCCTGCGTGGTGGAGGAACCTTAACACAGGGCTGGGTATTTCCCCGGCCCTGTGCCGGTGTTCGGGCTTGCCGTGTGGTCAGCCCGCCTCGGCCACCGGCCGGCGCATGGCGACGACCTTGCCGATGGCCAGCACCAGCAGCGCGCCGATCGTGCCGGCGACGTAGCGTGTCATGGCGGTGACCTCCGGCGCCGCACCGGCTCTCTCGGCCAGCGCCATCGGCAGGTAGCCGGACAAGGCGGGGTCGGTGACGGCCATGGTGCCGGCGATCCAGCCGAGCAACATGCCGCCCAGCGTGATGATGCTGGGGAAGCGGTCCATCAGCTTGATCACCAACTGGCTGCCCCAGACGATGATGGGGATGCTGACCAGCAGGCCGAAGATCACCAGCGGCATCTGGTGATCACCGCCGGCCGCCTGGGCGGCACCGGCGATCGCGATCACGTTGTCCACACTCATCACCAGGTCGGCAACGATCACGGTCTTGACGGCCGCCCAGAGCTTGTCGCTGGATTGGATGTTGGCATGCTCCCCCTCGTCGTCGGGGGCGAGGAGCTTGACACCGATCCAGATCAGCAGCAGCGCCCCGACGACCTTCAGGTACGGAATGGCCAGCAGTGTCAGCGCGAAGAAGATCAGCACGACACGCAGCACGATCGCGCCGGCGGTGCCCCACAGGATGCCCTTCGTGCGCTGCGAATCCGGCAGCCGCCGGCAGGCCAGGGCGATCACCACCGCGTTGTCCCCGCCGAGGAGGATGTCGATCATGATGATCTGGCCGACCGCGATCCAGAATTCGGCGTGCATGAACTGTTCCATCCGGGTCCTTCGTGGGGGTGGCCTGTCTCGGGGGCGAAGTTTAGGGGCTTACCGGGCCGGTGCGGGTGCGTGGAAATACAGACCCGTCCAAACCACGTGCCAAAGACAAAGGCCGCCCGCAGGCGGCCTCTCACTGCTGGCCGAGCCGCCCTACAGCAGCGCCTTCAGCAGCTTGGCCATCTCGGACGGGTTGCGGGTGATCGTGAAACCGCACTCCTCCATGATGGCCAGCTTGGCGTCGGCCGTGTCCGCGCCGCCGCTGATCAGCGCGCCGGCGTGGCCCATGCGTTTGCCTGCGGGGGCGGTGACACCGGCGATGAAGCCGACGATGGGCTTCTTCATGTGGGCCTTGCACCAGCGTGCGGCCTCGGCTTCGTCGGGGCCGCCGATCTCGCCGATCATGATCACGGCGTCGGTGTCGGGGTCGTCGTTGAAGGCTTGCATCACGTCGATGTGCTTCAGGCCGTTGATCGGGTCGCCGCCGATGCCGACCGCGCTCGATTGGCCCAGGCCGATCTCCGTCAACTGCGCGACGGCTTCATAGGTCAGCGTGCCGGAGCGGCTGACCACGCCGATGCGGCCCTTGCGGTGGATGTGGCCCGGCATGATGCCGATCTTGATTTCCTCGGGCGTGATCAGGCCGGGGCAGTTCGGGCCCAGCAGCAGCGTCTTCTTGCCACCGGCGGCCTCCTTGGCCTTCATCTTGTTGCGCACTTCCAGCATGTCGCGCACGGGGATGCCTTCGGTGATGCAGATCGCCAGGTCCAGATCGGCCTCGACGGCCTCCCAGATCGCTGCCGCCGCACCGGCCGGCGGCACGTAGATCACGCTGACCGTGGCACCGGTGTTGGCGGCGGCGTCCTTGACGCTGGCGAAGATGGGAATGCCTTCGAAATCTTCGCCGGCCTTCTTCGGGTTCACGCCGGCGACGAAGCAGTTCTTGCCGTTGGCGTAGTCGCGGCAGCCGCGGGTGTGGAACTGACCGGTCTTGCCCGTGATGCCCTGGGTGATGACCTTGGTGTCTTTGTTGATGTAGATCGACATGGGTGGCTTTCGGTGCGGGGCTTAGGCGACGGCGGCGACGATCTTCGTCGCGGCCTCGGCCATCGTGTCTGCGGCGATGATGGGCAGGCCGGAGTCGGCCAGCATCTTCTTGCCCAGGTCCTCGTTGGTGCCCTTCATGCGCACCACCA
>JADMKA010000200.1 GCA_018780145.1 Vitreoscilla sp.
TGGTGCAGGGCGACGCCGTGGGCACCACGCTGTACTACGGCAAGGGCGCCGGCTCGGAACCGACCGCGTCGGCCGTGGTGGCCGACCTGGTGGACATCACCCGCCTGCATACCGCCGACCCCGACCACCGCGTGCCCCACCTGGCCTTCCAGCCCGACGCGATGGCCGACACCGCGATCCTGCCGATCGACCAGGTCGTGACCGCCTTCTATCTGCGCCTGAGGGTGGCCGACGAGGCCGGCGTGTTGTCGAAGATCACCACCATCCTGGCGGAGAACGACATCTCGATCGACGCGGTGCTGCAGCGCGAATCCGCCGAGGGCGAGAAATCCACCGACCTGATCATCCTGACGCACGACACGGTCGAAGGGCGCATGCGCGCCGCGCTGGCCCGGATGCAGGCACTGCCCACGGTGCTGGCGCCGATCGTCTCGATCCGCAAGGAAGAGCTGGCCTGAGCACCATGAAGTACCTCAGCACGCGTGGCGACGCCACGCCCAAGCGCTTCTGCGAGATCCTGCTGGAAGGCCTGGCGCCGGACGGCGGCCTGTACCTGCCTGCCGCCTACCCGCGGATCGACAGCGCCACCTTGGCCCGCTGGCGCGGCCTGGCGTATGCCGACCTGGCCTTCGAGATCCTCTCGCTGTACATCGACGACATCCCCGCCGCCGACCTGAAGGCCCTGGTCGCCAGGACCTACACGAAGGACGTGTTCGGCACCGAGGCCATCGTGCCGGTGCGCCGCCTCGGTGACTCCGGCCTGCTGATCGAAGCCCTGTCCAACGGCCCCACGCTGGCCTTCAAGGACATGGCCATGCAGCTGCTCGGCAACCTGTTCGAGTACGAACTGGCCCGGCGCGGCGAGGAGCTGAACATCCTGGGCGCCACCTCGGGCGACACGGGCAGCGCAGCCGAGTACGCGATGCGCGGCAAGCGCGGGGTGCGGGTCTTCATGCTGAGCCCGAACGGCCGCATGAGCCCGTTCCAGCAGGCGCAGATGTTCAGCCTGCAGGACGCCAACATCCACAACATCGCCGTCGAGGGCGTGTTCGACGACGCGCAGGACATCGTCAAGGCGGTGTCCAACGACCTGGCCTTCAAGCGCGCGCACAAGATCGGCACGGTCAACTCGATCAACTGGGCCCGGCTGCTGGCTCAGGTCGTCTACTACTTTGCCGGCTACTTCCAGGCCACGAAGCACGACAGCGAGCAGGTCAGCTTCACCGTGCCCTCGGGCAACTTCGGCAATGTCTGCGCCGGCCACGTGGCCCGCATGATGGGCCTGCCGATCAAGCACCTGGTGGTGGCCACCAACGAGAACGACGTGCTCGACGAGTTCTTCCGCACCGGCAGCTACCGGGTGCGCAAGGGTGCCGAGAC
This sequence comes from Vitreoscilla sp., assembly GCA_018780145.1. Lineage (GTDB taxonomy): Bacteria > Pseudomonadota > Gammaproteobacteria > Burkholderiales > Burkholderiaceae_C > Ideonella. Next base: position 1,381 of record JADMKA010000200.1, read on the forward strand.
GCACGAGACCTCCAGCCCGTCGATGGACATCTCCAAGGCCTCCAACTTCGAGCGCTTCGTGTTCGACCTGCTGGGCCGCGACGGCGCGCGCACCCGCCGGCTGTTCGCCGACGAGATCGAGAAGCAGGGCGCCTTTCACCTCACGGCGGACGAGTTCGCCCGCATCGCCACGTTCGGCTTCCAGTCAGGCAAGAGCACCCACGCCGACCGGCTGGCGACGATCCGCCGGACTTTCGAGGCCCACGCGACGATGATCGACACGCACACGGCCGACGGCGTCAAGGTGGCCGCCGAGCGCGTGGAGCCCGGCGTGCCGATGATCGTGCTGGAAACCGCCTTGCCCGCCAAGTTCGCCGAGACCATCCGCGAGGCCCTGGGCCGCGAGCCGGAGCGCCCGGCCAGGCTGGAGGGCATCGAGTCGATGCCCAAGCGCTTCACGGTGATGCCACCGGACACCGCCTTGGTGAAGGCCTACATCACGCAGCACATTGCCACGGCTACCTGACGAATGTGCATCGTGCGGGTACGCTAGCGACATGACGACCCCGACACCGCGTGCCCCCTTGATGCCACTCGACGAGGCGCTGGCTCGCCTCGTGGCCGTGGCCGGCGAACGGAGCCTGGCCGACACCGAGACCCTGCCGACCGCAGCGGCCTTGGGCCGCGTGCTGGCGCAGGCCGTGGTTTCCGCGCTGGATGTGCCGCCCGCGGACAACAGCTCCATGGACGGCTATGCACTGCGCGCCGCCGACCTGGCCGGCGATGCGCCGCTGCCGGTCAGTCAGCGCGTCCCGGCGGGATCCGTCGGCACCGTCCTGCAGCCCGGCACGGCGGCCCGCATCTTCACGGGGGCGCCGATTCCCGCCGGGGCCGACGCCGTGGTCATGCAGGAGCAGTGTGAACTGACGCCCGGCGACCCGCCCCAGGTGCGGGTCAGCGGGCAGGTGGACCCAGGGCAATGGATCCGCCGGCGAGGCGAGGATGTCCAGCATGGCAGCACCGTGCTGGCGGCCGGCATGCGGCTGACGCCGCAGGCGCTGGGACTGGCCGCCTCGGTGGGCGCGGCGCGCCTGCAGGTGCTGCGCCGGCCGCGCGTGGGCCTGTTCTCCACCGGCGACGAGCTGGTGATGCCGGGCGAGCCGCTGCCGCCCGGGGCCATCTACAACTCGAACCGTTTCACGCTGCGCGCGCTGCTGGAAGCTGCCGGCTGCACGGTCGAGGACCTGGGCATCGTCCCGGACCGGCTCGACGCGACCCGCGCCGCCTTGTCCCAAGCCGCCCAGGGCAACGACCTGATCATCACGTCCGGCGGCGTCTCGGTGGGCGAGGAAGACCACCTGAAACCCGCCGTGCAGGCCGAGGGCCGGCTCGATCTGTGGCAAATGGCCATCAAGCCCGGCAAGCCACTGGCCTTCGGCGCTGTGCGCCGCGGCGCGCCGGGCACCGGCGAAGCCCTGTTCATGGGCCTGCCGGGCAATCCGGTGTCCAGCTTCGTGACCTTCCTGCTCGCCGTGGCCCCCGTGCTGCGCGCGTTGCAGGGCATGCCTGCCACGCTGCCCGCCGCCCAGGCACTGCGCGCCGACTTCGACTGGCCCCGGCCCGACAAGCGGCGCGAGTTCCTGCGCGCCCGGTTGAACGCCGCCGGAGGGCTGGACCTGTTCCCCAACCAGAGCTCCGGCGTGCTGACCTCGGCCGTCTGGGCCGACGGTCTGGTGGACAACCCGCCGGGCCAGGCCATTGCCCGTGGCGACACGGTTCGCTTTCTGCCGCTTTCTGCCTTGGTGGGTGCCTGAAGTGAAGATCCGTTTGCGCTTTTTCGCCTCGCTGCGCGAGGCCCTGGGCTCGGAGTCCCTGGTCGAATTGCCCGACGGCAGCCGGGTGGGCGACGTGCGGGATCTGTTGATCGCCCGCGGGGCGCCGTTCGACGCGGCCTTGGCCCGTGGCCGTGCTCTGCGCGCTGCCTTGAACCAGGCGGTGTGCGACGAAGCCGCCGCGCTCGCCGACGGTGACGAACTGGCCTTCTTTCCCCCGGTCACTGGCGGATGAGCACGATGGCCGGCCCCCGGGTGTCCATCCAGACCGCCGATTTCGATCTCGGTGCCGAGGTCGCTGCCTTGCGCGCCGGCAACGCCGGCGTCGGTGCGGTGGCCAGCTTTGTCGGCACCGTGCGCGACCGCAGCGACGGGCAGGGCGTCAGTGCGATGGAACTGGAGCACTACCCCGGCATGACCGAGAAGGCCATCGAGGCAATGATCGACGAGGCGCACCGCCGTTTCGACATGCTCGGCGCTCGGGTCGTCCACCGCGTCGGCCCGCTGCTGCCGGGCGACCAGATCGTGCTGGTGGTGGTCAGCTCTGCGCACCGCGGCGTGGCCTTCCAGGCCTGCGAGTTCCTGATGGACTACCTCAAGACCCAGGCCCCCTTCTGGAAGAAGGAAACCACGCCCGAGGGCGCGCGCTGGGTCGACGCCCGGGTCAGCGACGATGCCGCGCTGGCCCGCTGGGGCATCGCGCTGGGCAACGCGGGCGGCTGACGCCGACAACCGATGCTGCCCGTCGACAGCAAGGCCCTGCGTACCGCGCTCGGCCGTTTCACCACCGGGGTGACCATCGTCACCTGCCGCGACGCTCTGGGCCAGCCGGTGGGTCTGACGGCGAACTCGTTCAATGCCTTGTCGCTCGACCCGCCGCTGGTGCTGTGGTCGCTGCGGATCGCCAGCCCGTCCTTGCCAGCCTTCCAGGCGGCCAGCCACTTCGCCGTGAACGTGCTCACCGAGGCCCAGGTGGGGCTGTCGCGCCGCTTCGCCAGCGGTGCCGAAGATCGCTTCGCCGAGGGCGGTTGGTCCGACGGCGCCGGCCGCGCGCCCGTGCTGGCCGGTTGCGCCGCGGTGTTCGAATGCAGCCTGCACAGCCAGCAGACGGCCGGCGACCATGTGTTGTTCATCGGACAGGTGCTGCAGATGCACGAGGCGGCCCTGCCGCCCCTGGTGTTCCAGGCGGGCCACTACCGCCTGCTGGGAGAGATCCTCTGACGCGGAGGCCACCATGCCCGCCCCGAACGCTGCCCCCCACATCGCTGGCGACACCGTCTGGCTGACTCCCCGGCAGTGCGAGATGGTCGCGCTGGCCGCCGACCTCGGCCGCAACCGGTTCGCTCCCCGGGCCGCCCTGCACGACCGGGAAGCCAGCTTCCCCGCGGACAACTACCGTGACCTGCGCGACAGCGGCCTGCTGGCGCTGTGCATCCCGCAAGACCAGGGCGGCATGGGTGGCGACTACACCACCTTCATGTTGGTGGCGGCCGAGATCGGGCGGCACTGCGGCGCCACCGCCTTGTCGTACACCATGCACGTCGGCGCCACCCTGTGGACCGGTCTGGTGGCCGACGCCTTGCAGATGAGCTCGGCGCAGCGGGCCGACCACGAAGCCCACCGGGCGACGATGCGTGAGCGCATCGTCGCCCACGGTGCGGTCTACGCGCAGCCCTTCTCCGAAGGCGGTGCCGCGTCCGCCGGCAAGGCGCCCTGGGGCACGCGGGCCCGCCGGGTCGAGGGGGGCTATGTCGTCACCGGCAAGAAGCTCTTCGCCACCCTGGCTGGCGCGGCGGATTTCTACGGCGTGCTCTGCACCCTGGACACCCCCGAGGCGACGCAGCGCGACACGCTGTTCCTGGCCGTGCCGGCCGAAGCACCGGGCCTCAGCGTCTGTGGCGACTGGGATCCGCTGGGCATGCGCGGCACGGTTTCGCGCAACCTGCACCTGAAGGAGGTCTTCGTGCGCGACCGCGGGCGCCTGCTGCCCGAGGGCCTGTACTTCGAGGCAGCGCAGCGTTTCCCGCACATGTTCGCCACGCTCGCCGCCACCTACATGGGCATCGCCCAGGCCGCCTACGACTTCACCGTGCGCTACCTCCGTGCGGAGCTGCCCGGCATGCCGCAGGTGCCCCGCCGCATGTACCCGACCAAGCAGCATGCCGTGGCGCAGATGCGCATCATGCTGGAGCAGGCCAGGGCGATGTTCCTGCAGACCGCGCGCGAGGCGAGGGTGGATCCGGATGCCGACGCCCGCCTGCGCCTGCTGGCCAGCCACCACACCGTGATGGAGAACGCCAACGCGCTGTGCACGCTGGCCATCCGCACCTGCGGCGGGGCGTCGATGCTCAAGTCGTTGCCGCTGGAGCGGCTTTACCGCGACTCGCGCTGCGGCTCGCTGATGTTGCCGTGGACGGCCGAGTTGTGTCTGGACCAACTCGGGCGCGACAGCCTCTACGACTCCGGCGAAGGCGACGAAGCCATCGAGTAGCCGTGCGGCCCCCGCGCTCCCTGCCGGTCGCTGCCCCCCGAGGGGGCTCTTGCAGCGGACCGGCAGAGCCGGATCCTCGCAAGCGACTTGGTATGGCCAGGTTGAGGCAGCGCAAAGGCGCGGGGCTTGAAATGGCCTCGCTTCGCCTCATGTCTGATCGCAACGGAGGTTCCCCATGCGTATGGATAAACTCACCACGGCTTTCCAGCAGGCTCTTGCGGATGCGCAGAGCTTGGCGGTCGGCCGCGACAACCCTTACATCGAACCGTCACACCTGCTGTCGGCCATGCTGAGCCAGCCGGATGGCCCCAAGGCCCTGCTCGACCGGGCCGGCGCCAACACGGCCGCGCTGAAGACAGCGATGGACACCGCCATCAACGGCCTGCCCAGCGTTCAGGGTGGCGGCCCGGTGCAGCCCGGCCGCGACCTGCTTCAACTGCTTCAGGCGGCCGACAAGGAGGCCGGCAAGCGCGGTGACCAGTTCATCGCCAGCGAGATGTACCTGCTCGCGCTGGCCGATGCCAAGAGCGACATGGGCGGCATCGTCCGCGGCCATGGCCTGACCCGCAAGTCGCTGGAAGCCGCCATCACCGCGGTGCGCGGTGGCCAGACGGTGGATTCCGCCGAATCCGAAGGCCAGCGCGAGGCGCTGAAGAAATACACGCTGGATCTCACCGAGCGCGCCCGCCAGGGCAAGCTGGATCCGGTGATCGGCCGCGACGACGAGATCCGCCGTGCCATTCAGGTGCTGCAGCGTCGCTCCAAGAACAACCCGGTGCTGATCGGCGAGCCGGGTGTCGGCAAGACCGCCATCGTCGAGGGCCTGGCCCAGCGCATCGTCAACGGCGAGGTGCCCGACACCCTGAAGAACAAGCGCGTGCTGGTGCTGGACATGGCGGGCCTGCTGGCCGGCGCCAAGTACCGCGGCGAGTTCGAGGAGCGGCTGAAGGCCGTGCTGAAGGAGGTGGCCGCCGACGAGGGCCGCATCATCCTGTTCATCGACGAGCTGCACACCATGGTCGGCGCCGGCAAGGCCGAGGGTGCCATCGACGCCGGCAACATGCTCAAGCCGGCGCTGGCGCGCGGTGAGTTGCACTGCATCGGCGCGACCACGCTCAACGAGTACCGCAAGTACGTCGAGAAGGACGCCGCGCTGGAGCGCCGCTTCCAGAAGGTGCTGGTCGACGAGCCCAGCGTGGAGGCCACCATCGCCATCCTGCGTGGATTGCAGGAGAAGTACGAGGTGCACCATGGCGTCGAGATCACCGACCCGGCCATCGTCGCCGCGGCCGAGCTGAGCCACCGCTACATCACCGACCGTTTCCTGCCCGACAAGGCGATCGACCTGATCGACGAGGCAGCGGCCAAGATCAAGATCGAGATCGACTCCAAGCCCGAGGTGATGGACCGGCTGGACCGCCGCATGATCCAGCTGAAGATCGAGCGCGAGGCGATGAAGAAGGAGCACGACGAGGGCTCCCAGCGCCGCCTCGGCTTGATCGAGGACGAGTTGCTGAAACTGCAACGCGAGTACACCGATCTCGAGGAGATCTGGAAATCCGAGAAGGCCACGGCGCAGGGCTCGGCCCATGTGAAGGAAGAGGTCGAGCGCATCAAGATCCAGATCGAGGAGCTGAAGCGCAAGGGAAATTTCGACAAGGTGGCTGAACTGCAGTACGGCAAGCTGCCGGAGCTGGAGAAGCGCCTGAAGGAGGCCCAGGCCAAGGAGTCCGGCAAAAAAGGCACGGCGGGCGCGCCGCAACTGCTGCGCACGATGGTCGGCGCGGAGGAGATCGCCGAGGTGGTGTCGCGCTCCACCGGCATCCCGGTCTCGAAGCTGATGCAAGGCGAGCGCGACAAGCTGCTGCAGATGGAGGCCAAGCTGCACGAGCGCGTGGTCGGCCAGGACGAGGCCATCGTGGCGGTGGCCGACGCCATCCGCCGCTCGCGCGCCGGCCTGTCCGACCCGAACCGCCCACTGGGCTCGTTCCTGTTCCTGGGCCCCACGGGCGTCGGCAAGACCGAGCTGTGCAAGGCCCTGGCCGGCTTCCTGTTCGACAGCGAGGACCACATGATCCGCGTCGACATGAGCGAGTTCATGGAGAAGCACAGCGTCAGCCGCCTGATCGGCGCGCC
>JADMKA010000044.1 GCA_018780145.1 Vitreoscilla sp.
GGTGGATGCTCGTGTAGAAATCGGTGTAGTCGCCGATCGCGCAGGGCAGGCCCATCTCCACCGCCGTCTGCCGCACCAGCGCCTCGCGCCACGCCACCATCAACCGCGAGCCGCTGCGCAGGCCCTCGGACAAGGCCTGGCGCAAAGCCCGCCGCGGGGCCGGCTCGAGGCGCATCAGGCGGTTCATGTCGGCAGAATCGATCAGGCCGGCGGCGCGCAGGTCGAGGATCTGGTCGCCAATGGCCACGCCGATGCGCCAGCCGCTGTCGCGCGCGGTGCGGAAGCGGCCGAAGGGCAGGTTCTGGATCGGGAAATCCGTGGCCGGGTCGTTGGCCGAATCGACCCAGCTAGTGAGCGCCGGGTCGTGGGTGGTGTCGATGCCGTACATGGTGCCTGGGGCTCCTCAGTCGGCCGCTTGCAGCACGCCGCGGCGCAGCTGGTCGCGCTCCATCGATTCGAACAGGGCCTTGAAGTTGCCCTCGCCGAAACCGTCGTCGCCCTTGCGCTGGATGAACTCGAAGAACACCGGGCCTAGCAGGGTCTGCGAGAAGATCTGCAGCAGCAGGCGCGGGCGCTCGCCCTGGGTGGAGCCGTCCAGCAGGATGCCGCGGGTCTGCAGCTCGCTGACCACCTCGCCGTGGCGCGGCAGGCGCTCCTCCAGCATCTCGTAGTAGGCCTCGCTGGGCGCGGTCATCAGCGGGATACCGGCCATCGCGAGCTGGTCGATGCTGGTCTTCAGGTCGTCCGTCAGCAGGGCGATGTGCTGGATGCCCTCGCCGTTGAACTGCATCAGGAACTCCTCGATCTGGCCGGCACCCTTGGAGGATTCCTCGTTCAGCGGGATGCGGATCATGCCGTCCGGCGCGGTCATGGCCTTGCTGGTCAGCCCGGTGTACTCGCCCTTGATGTCGAAGTAGCGGATCTCGCGGAAGTTGAACAGCCGCTCGTAGAACGCCGCCCAGAAAGCCATGCGGCCGCGGTAGACGTTGTGGGTGAGGTGGTCGATCAGCTTCAGGCCATGGCCGCGGGGGTGGCGCTCCACGCCGTCGATGAACTCGAAATCGATGTCGTAGATGGACTTGCCGTCTTCATACCGGTCGATCAGGTACAGCGGCGCGCCGCCGATGCCCTTGATGGCCGGCAGGCGCAGCTCCATCGGGCCGGTGGGGATCTCCACCGGCTGGGCCCCCAGCTCCAGCGCGCGGGCATAGGCCTTGTGGGCGTCCTTGACGCGGAAGGCCATGCCGCAGGCCGAGGGGCCGTGCTCGGCAGCGAAGTAGCCGGCCACGCTCTTGGGCTCGCTGTTGACGATGAAGTTGATGTCGCCCTGGCGGAACAGGCTCACCTGCTTCGAGCGGTGGTTGGCGACTTTGGTGAAGCCCATCTTCTCGAAGATGGGTTCCAGCAGGTCGGGGGTGGGCGAGGCGAATTCGACGAATTCGAACCCCATGAGGCCCATGGGGTTGTCAAACAGATCGGCCATGGTGGTGCTCCTGGCAAGTGGGATGGTCAAAGACTGAAGAGGTGTCTATGACCGCACTCGGCGGAGCACAGGGCACGCCACGCACGCTGCGTGCGAGGTGGTCGCCGATGACAAGCTGGTGGCCAGGCGTGGTCATGGCAGGGGTGGCGTGTGGGCAGGCGTGTGGTGGGAGGGACGGGGCAGTTTACGCCTGCCTGCCCGCTGGCGGCTATTCCGTCTGCTCGCGCAGGTAGCGCTGCATCAGCGCGAAGAAGCGGTCGTAGAACGGGCCGGCCGGGATGGTCTCGGCGGCCACCTTGACCATCGAGTCGCTGCTGGAGCTCAAGGGGATGGACAGCGAGCCGATGGCCGACAGGCCCACGCTGGCCGAGTTGGGGTTCTTCTTGAGCGCGTAGCTTTCCTGGATGGCGTTGACGTAGGCGGTGGCGATCCGGCCCTCCGGGCCTTCGGGCGTGCAGACCACGTTGAACTGGATCTGCACGTGCACCTCGCCCTCGGGCTGGAAAGCCTTCTGGCCGTTGATGGCGTCGGCCTTGACCGCCGACAGCACATAGCCCTGGCTCAGCAGCGCCCGGCGCGCGGCCTCGCAGGTCAGGTTCACCGGGGCGTCGAACAGGCGCGAGAAGGTCTCGGTGGACTCGAAACCCTCGGTCTGGTAGACCCGCTGCCGGGACGGCGTCGAGCCGCAGCCGGCCACGGCCGCCGCGACGGCGACAGCCAGCAGGCCACGAGCCAGCGCGCGGAAGGAAAACGAACGAGAGATCATCACGGCCCGGATTATCCCAGGCCCGGTGGCATCGGCCTTGCTGGATACTTGGCGTCGCCGACCCGCGCTGGAGACCCGGATGGACCTGACCCCCCGCGAAAAAGACAAGCTGCTGATCTTCACCGCCAGCCTGCTGGCCGAGCGCCGCATGGCGCGTGGCCTGAAGCTGAACTACCCCGAGGCGGTGGCGCTGATCAGCGCGGCCATCATGGAAGGCGCCCGTGACGGCAAGACCGTGGCCCAGCTGATGAGCGACGGCAAGACCGTGCTGCGCCGCGCCGACGTGATGGACGGCGTGGCCGAGATGATCCCCGAGATCCAGGTCGAGGCCACCTTCCCCGACGGCACCAAGCTGGTGACCGTGCACCAACCCATCTCCTGAGAGGCCCACCACCATGATCCCAGGCGAACTCCTCACCGACCCTGGTGACCTCGCGCTGAACCCCGGCCGCCGGACCGTCTCCGTGGTGGTCGAAAACGCCAGCGACCGGCCGATCCAGGTCGGCTCGCACTACCACTTCGCCGAGACCAACGCCGGCCTGCGCTTCGACCGCGCGGCCGCGCACGGCATGCGGCTGAACATCGCCTCGGGCACCGCGGTGCGCTTCGAGCCGGGGCAGCAGCGCACGGTCGAGCTGGTCGAGCTGGCCGGCCTGCGCGTCGTCCACGGCTTTCGCGGCCTCGTTCAAGGGAGCCTGTGATGGCCACCATCGGCAAACGCGCCTACGCCGAGATGTTCGGCCCCACCGTCGGCGACCGGCTCCGCCTGGCCGACACCGCGCTGGTGATCGAGATCGAGCAGGACCTGACGCTGCGCGCCGGCGGCTACGGCGAAGAGGTCAAGTTCGGCGGCGGCAAGACCATCCGCGACGGCATGGGCCAGAGCCAGGTGCCCAACGGCCCGCACCCGCACGAGGCGATGGACTGCGTGGTCACCAACGCGGTGATCGTCGACCACTGGGGCATCGTCAAGGCGGACATCGGCATCAAGGGCTCGCGCATCGCGGCCATCGGCAAGGCCGGCAACCCGGATGTGCAGCCCGGCGTGGACATCGTCATCGGCCCGGGTACCGAGATCATCGCCGGCGAGGGCATGATCGTCACTGCCGGCGCGATCGACACCCACATCCACTTCATCTGCCCGCAGCAGATCGACGAGGCGCTGTACTCGGGCGTGACCACCATGTTCGGTGGCGGCACCGGCCCGGCCACCGGCACCTTCGCCACCACCTGCACGCCGGGGCCGGCCAACATCGAGCGCATGCTGCTGGCGGCCGATGCCTTCCCGATGAACCTGGGCTTCCTCGGCAAGGGCAATGCCAGCCGGCCCGAGGCACTGCGCCAGCAGATCGACGCCGGGGCGATGGGCCTGAAGCTGCACGAGGACTGGGGCACCACGCCGTCGGCGATCGACTGCTGCCTGTCGGTGGCCGAGGAGACCGACACCCAGGTCTCGATCCACTCGGACACGCTGAACGAATCCGGCTTCGTCGAGAACACCATCGCCGCCACCAAGGGCCGCACGCTGTGCGCCTTCCACACCGAGGGCGCGGGCGGCGGCCATGCGCCGGACATCATGAAGGTGGTGGGCGAGGCGAACTTCCTGCCCTCCTCCACCAACCCGACCATGCCCTACACCGTGAACACGGTGGACGAGCACCTGGACATGCTGATGGTCTGCCACCATCTGGATGCCAGCATCGCCGAGGACCTGGCCTTCGCCGAGAGCCGCATCCGCCGCGAGACCATCGCGGCCGAGGATGTGCTGCACGACCTGGGCGCGATCAGCATGTTCTCGTCCGACAGCCAGGCCATGGGCCGGGTCGGCGAGGTCGTCATCCGCACCTGGCAGACAGCGCACAAGATGAAGCTGCAGCGCGGTGCGCTGCCCGGCGACACCGAGCGGCACGACAACGCCCGCGTCAAGCGCTACATCGCCAAGCTCACGATCAACCCGGCGCTCTCGCACGGCATCGCGCACGAGGTGGGCTCGATCGCCCCGGGCAAGTGGGCCGACCTGGTGTTCTGGCGGCCCTCGCATTTCGGCGTCAAGCCCAGCCTGGTGCTCAAGGGCGGCTTCATCGCCGCCGCCGCGATGGGCGACCCGAACGCCAGCATCCCGACGCCGCAACCGGTGCACTACCGGCCGATGTTCGGCGCCTTCGGTGGCGCACTGGCGCGCGGGTCACTCACCTTCGTCAGCCAGGCGGCGCTGGCCGGCGGGGCGGCCGAGAGCTACGGCCTGCACAAGCGGCTGGCTGCCGTGAAGGGCAACCGCACGGTGAAGAAGACCGACATGGTCCACAACGGCTACCTGCCCACCATGGAGATCGACGCCCAGACCTACGAGGTGCGCGCGGACGGCGTGCTGCTGACCTGCGAGCCGGCCACCGAGCTGCCGCTGGCGCAGCGCTACTTCTTGTTCTGATCCGGCGCGGCGGCGGCTTCGGCCTGGAGCTTCTTCCAGGCCTGGAAGCCGCCGGCCACCGACAGCGCCTTGCCGTAGCCCATCGAGCGCAGCAGGCTGGCCGCGTAAACGCTGCGCCGGCCACTGTTGCAGATGCACAGCACGATGCGGTCGCGCACGTGGTGCAGCTGGTTGATCATCGTGAAGAAGCCCTGCACGTCCATCGGCGTCGGCTGGCCGGCGTCCAGGATGTCCTGCTCGTTCTCGCTCAGCGTGTGGCCCAGCAGGCGCTTGACCTCGAACAGCGGGATGTGCACCGTGTCCGGGATCGCCCCCTTCATCTGGATCTCGAAGGCCTGGCGGATGTCCACCAGCGTGGCCAGTTCCAGCTCGCACAACTCGAGTGCGCTGGTCAGGCTGATCTCCAGCCCTTGCTTGTCCAGGACCTCGGGCACCGAGGGGATGGTGGTCGACGTGTCAGCGGGTTCCATGCAGGCTCCTGGGAGGTGGCGCGCGCCACGGGGGTGCTTCGGCCCCGATTGTGCCGGTTAGGATGGGTCCGATGAACGACCTGCTCCCGCCCTGGCCGCTGCTGACGGCCTTCATCGGCGCCAGCCTGGCGCTGGCGCTCACCCCCGGCCCGGCCGTGGTCTACATCGTCGCGCGCACGCTGGCCCAGGGCCGGGCCGGCGGGCTGGCGTCGGTGGCCGGCGTGGCACTCGGCAACTTCGGCAACGCCCTCGGCGCGGCGCTGGGACTGGCGGTGCTGTTCGCCCTCTCGTCGGCGGCTTTCACGGTGGTCAAGCTGGCTGGCGCGGCCTACCTGGTGTGGATGGGGCTGAAGATGTGGCGCGAGGCGGCGCAGCGGCCGGCCGGGGGCGCCGCCCTGCCGGAGGTGGCCGTGCGTGCCAATGCCCAGGTGTTCCGCGACGGCTTCGTGGTGGCCCTGCTGAACCCCAAGACCGCGCTGTTCTTCGCCGCCTTCCTGCCTCAGTTCATGACCCCCGGCGGCGCCCACCCGCTGGCCCAGAGCGTGGTGCTGGGCGGCGTCTTCGTCGCGATCGCTGCCTGCACCGATGTCGGCTACGTGTTCCTCGCCTCGCTGGTGGCCCCGCGCCTGCGCGGTGCCGTGGCCGCACGCCGGCACGGCCAGCGCCTGGCCGGCACGGCCTTCATCGGGCTGGGGCTGCTGGCCGCGTTCAGCGAGAGGCCGGCCACCGCGATCACCCGTAGCTGAGCGCGGTGGCCTTGCCCCAGAAGACGCGGTAGGCGAACACCGTGTAGGCCACGATGGCCGGCACGGTGATCGCGGTGCCCACCAGGATCACGGCCAGCGATTCGCGCGCGCTGGCCGCCTGCCAGATGGTGAGCCTGTCCATCACCACGTAGGGGAACAGGCTGAAGGCCAGGCCGACACCGCCCATCAGGAAGACCCCCACCACCGCCGCGAACGGCAGGCCGCACAGCCTGCCGGTGACGGCGCGGGATCTCAGCGTGGCCCAGGCCACCCCGAACGCGACCAAGGTGACCAACGGGATCGGCAGCAGCGCGATGAAATCCGGCATCGCGAACCAGCGTGCGCGCACGGTGGCGCTGACCAGCGGCGTGGCGATCGAGATCAGGCCCATGCCGACGACCACCGGCGCCCAGGCCAGGCGGGCCCAGGCCACCGCCTTCGCCTGCAGAGGGCCTTCGGTCTTCATCACCAGCCAGCAGGCCCCCAGCAGCACATAGGCTGCCGGCAGGCACAGCGCGATCAGGCCCGCAAAGACCTGCGGCCAGAGGCCGGCTGCGAAACCGGTGATGTAGCGGCCCAGCATCCAGCCCTGGGCCAGCGCGGCCAGGCCAGAGCCGGCGATGAAGGCCTGGTTCCACAGGGGCTTGTGGATGTCGCGCGCCTTGACGCGGAAGTCGAACGCCACGCCGCGCAGCGTCAGCCCCAGCAGCATCACGGCCACCGGCAGGTACAGCGCGGTGAGCACCAGGCCATGCGCCTTCGGGAAGGCGATCAGCAGGATGCCCACGCCCAGCACCAGCCAGGTTTCGTTGGCATCCCAGAAGGGGCCGATGCTGGCGATCATCAGGTCGCGCTCGGCGGCATCGGCCCGGTGCATCAGCAGGCCCACGCCGAGGTCGTAGCCGTCCATCACCACGTAGGCCAGCATCGACAGGCCCATCAAGGCCATGAAGGCCACCGGCATCCAGTCGTTCCACGGGCTCATGGGGTGGCTCCTTGCGGGCGCGCCGCAGCAGGGCTGACCAGCGGCTTCTCGCTCATGTAGCGCAGCACCGTCACGTAGGCCACGATCAGCACCGCGTAGAGCACCAGGTAGCCAGCCAGGGTGATGGCGATGTGCGCCGGCGGGGTGCTGGAGGCCACGTCTGCCGTGCGCAGCAGGCCGTAGACGATGTAGGGCTGCCGGCCGATCTCGGTGACGTACCAGCCGGCCACCGTGGCGGCCCAGCCGGAGAAGGTCATCCAGCGCAGCACCTGCAGCCAGGCACGCGGCAGGCGCTCGGGTTGCCAGTTCACGCGGCGCAGCCCCCACCAGCTGAGCCAGCTCACCGCCAGCATCGCCAGCCCCAGGCCCACCATGATGCGGAAGGCGAAGAACACCGGCGCCACCGGCGGGTGTGCGCCGTCGAACTCGTTCAGGCCGCGCAACTCGCCGTCGGCGTCATGCGTGAGGATCAGCGCTGCGGCGCGCGGCAGCTCGACGGCGAAGTGCGTCGAGCGCGTCTTCTCGTCCGGCCAGCCGAACAGCACCAGCGGCGCGCCGCGCTCGGTGTGCCACAGGCCCTCCATCGCGGCGATCTTCTGCGGCTGGTGTTCCAGCGTGTTCAGCCCATGCGCGTCACCCACCGCGATCTGCACCGGGATGAGCACCGCGGCCACCGTGACCGCCGCGCGCAGCACCACGGGGGCGGCCGGGCTGGCCGTGCCCTGCAGGTAGCGCAGCGCGGTGCCGCCGGCGATCAGGAAGCTGGTCGTCAGGCCGCTGGCCAGCAGCATGTGCGCCAGGCGGTACGGGAACGAGGGGTTGAAGACGACGGCCGCCCAGCTCGCCACATGGAACTCGCCGTCGATCACCGTGAAGCCGGCCGGCGTCTGCATCCAGGAGTTCAGGCTCAAGATCCAGAAGGCGCTCAT